>NZ_JBHUYJ010000151.1:0-13467 GCF_042668715.1 Streptomyces sp. NPDC057271 | reverse complement strand
AACGGAGTTCTCCGGGCGGGCAGTCGGCGATGAAACAGGAAGTCTCACGGCGCGAGCCGTAGGAATCCCCTCCCTTCAGGGAGGGGAGCGTCAACTCCTTGAACTCCTCGGCATCGAAGTCACCCGAACCCGCTGGCCACAGGCCTGAATCGGCGACCTTCGAGGCACCGGGCCAGACGCCACGCATCGTCATACGGCTGAACCGTCCCCTGCGGTCCCAAGCTCGCCTAACGTGCCCCGCGTGACCTCAACAGAGACGTCCTCGCTTGTACTGCACGGCAGGCGCCGTGCCTCCGCCCGGCTGCGGGACGGCGTGGTGCTGCTGGAGGCGGACGGCGTGCGGCGCCGGATACCGGCGGCGGCGATAGAACGGGTCGACGTTCACGGCCCCAAGGGCCGACGGCTGACCGTCGTACTGACGGGCGACGCGCCCGTGGCGTACCACCTCAGGTGCCGCAGTGTCCCCGCCGTGCAGGAATTCGCGCACGCCGTCCGCCGTGCACTGCCCGTACGGGACGCCGACGAGCCGCGGCCGGACGGGGCGGGGCTGGTGACCGAGGAGCCGCTGGAGCGGGCGGCACCGAACCGGGTCCGTCTTCTCGGGTGGAGCCTTGGGGGCGGGTATGCGCTGGTGCTCGTCCTGCTGCTGGTGAAGGGCGCCGGGGTGGTCCCGGGGGTCCTCTGGGCCGTGGCCCCCGGCCCGATCGCCGCCGGAGGGCTGGGCGTGTACGGCGGATGGCAACTGTTCCGGGAAGCCTGGGTGCTGCGTACCCGGGGGATCACCGTGGAGGGACGGCTGCAGCGGTCCCACTGGTACAACGGCGTCGAGCAGTACACCTACGCGTACGTCGACAGCCACGGCGTACGGCGCGAGCGCACGGGCTCGGACGGAGGTGCCGAGCGGGCGGAGATCACGTACGACCCCGCGGACCCCGAGACCACCAAGGTCGGTCGCCGTACGACGGGACAGCTCGTGTTCGGCGCGGTGCTCATCCTGCTGCTGGGCGGCCCCATCCTGCTGGCCGGTGTCGCGTTCGTGGTGGTGGGGGTGGTGGCGCTGGTCATCTGATCGTGTGCCGGGAGCCCGGAGAGAACGCCCTCTGGGCCCTCTCGGTTGTGAGGCGGCAGCCGGAGCGTCTGAATCAACGACCTGCGAGTACGGGTCTGGCGCGCGTACGCGCGAGAGCCCCGTGGGCCCCCTCGGATCCACGGGGCTCTGGGCGAGGGCATCGCGTTCGTCGCGTTCGCCCCCCCTCGGCCGACGTCCCGGACGTCCCGGACGTCAAGGCCGTCCAGGACTGGCCACGGTGCGACGAAGGGCCCGGCGAGGGACGGGCGGAGGACGGGAGATTCGACCGAACCGCAACCCCGGCACCTCCGCGCGAGCTCAAGGCATCTGGGACTGGAGCTCAAGGCATCTGGGACTAGCTGCCGGAGGTCGCGCCTCCGGCACGCTCCACCAGCACATCGGCGACATCCGCCGCCAGCAGGAAGGGCAGGTGCCGGTTCACCTGGTCCTCGTGGTCGCGGTAGCGGGCGAACGGCAGCAGGGACGCCAGCAGGGCCCACTGGTACTCGGCCTCGCCGAACGGCCAGTTCTTCTGCTCGCAGCCCTTGAGGATGGTGCGCAGCTTTGCGACGCAGAGCAGTACTCGCCGCACGTCCGGGTCCGCGTCCCCCGGGATGTCCGGCTCCCACATGTCCGTGCCGCGCAGCGACTCGACGAACCAGGAGCGCACCTGGAGGAGTTGCTCATGGCTCCAGGAGAACGTCCGTGACCACAGAGCGGATTCGAGGCGGGCGAAGTCCTTGCAGATGTGCCCCTGGTGGGTGGTCTCGAAGTCGATGACGTAGAGATCGGGACGCCGGCCGTCCCCGCTGGCCAGGACGTTCTCGCCGTGCAGGTCGCCGTGGCAGATGCAGGTCAGGTAGGAGGCGGTCGTGACGCCGTACTGCCGGTCGTACAGGAGCCGCTCGAAGAGGGCGTCGGTCCCGGCGTCCCGCTTGCCGATCTCCGCCATGTGGGCGACCAGCCACAGCGGGTTCGTGACGGACTCGTAGCCGGGGTCGGCGGCGAACGGGCTGGAGCCGAGTGCGGAGTTCTCCAGCAGATGCCCCAGCCTGCGGTGCCGCCAGGGCAGTCCGCCGTCGATGCCGAAGATGTCGGCGACCTCGGGCAGCCGGAAGTGTTCCAGCTCGGACTCCGCGTTCTTGCCAGGCGCGTAGCTGGTCAGCTCGAAAGCGACCGGACGTAAAGCCGGATACTCCCCCCGCAGGTCGCCGATGGTCCGCTGGGCCTGGCTCAGCCACGGGCCGAGCGCGTCCATGAAGACTTCCTCGATCACCGGCTGAAGCGCGTCCGGGTTCGCGGTGCGCACCCAGTCCCGCAGTGTCTTCGGTTCGTCGCGGTGCCGGAAGACGTAGGAGGTGAAGATGCCCTGGTAGAGATCGCCATTGCTGCTGTTGGCGATGGTGGTGCTGCCCACGACACACTTGCTCGCCCGGTACACCGGCCGCAGATACGCCTCCGCGAACCGGTCGAAGTTCTCCTTCTCCCTGCGCACCTTGGCCACTTCGTCGATCTTCAGCACACCGACCGGGCCGAAGCTGTCGAGGGCGAGGAAGGTCGGCACGGGCCGTCCGGCGAACAGCGCGCCCTGGACCATGGTCCCCTGCGGTCCCGGGGCCAGCTCAGCGGCGATGCCCTGGAGCAGTCGGTTGGAGACCTGTACGGTCGCGTCCTGGTCGCCCATGGACAGCAGGTCGGTGGTCGTGGCGGCACCGGACTCCCAGGGGTTCCTGGCGACCCGCACCATCCGGATCGTGGCCAGCATGTCCCGGCCCGCCTTGCGCCAGAAGGCGAGCGCCTCCTGCCGCTCCTCCGGGGTCCCGATGTCGCCGTAGTAGCCCGTGGAGGAGTACAGCAGGTCGAGCAGGCGGTCCAGCCGGTCGGCCTTCCAGCCGGACAGCTTGAGCAGGGTGAGTGCGACGCTGCTGCGGTGCCGGTTCTCCTCGGTCCAGCGGTTGAGGACCCGGACCGCCCAGAACTCGGCGTAGATGTGCCGGTCGGCGAATCTGGGGTCCTGGATCAGCTCGTTGAAGCGCAGCTCCTTGGGGGCGGTCGGGTCGGGGCCGCCCACGAGGAGATGGATGCCGATGGCGTGCCGCAGCCAGCCGTAGACGTACGGCACGCGGTTCAGCTCGGGGTCGCGCAGCTCGCCGAGTGCCAGCAGCACCGCCGTCTCGGTGACGTCCAGCAGCTGTTCGCGCTTGGCCTCGTGGTACCGGTAGGAGATCTGGATGAGCTGGAGATAGCCGAGGATGTCGGCGAGGGTCTGGTAGCCGCTGGAGTGCCAGTGGCCTTCCACGGCGTAGTTCCAGAGCGCGCTGGCCAGCCAGTGCCGACGCAGCGCCCGGACGTCGACCACCGTGTCGCCCTTGGCGTACGACAGCATCTCCGAACGGCAGGTGCTGCGTGCGTCCTTGGCCCGCTGGTGCAGTGCCTGTGCGTCGTCGCCGGGCACGGAGACCAGGGCGAGGAGGCCGGGCAGCTCCTGCAGGTCCTCGTCGAGGACCGGGAGGAGCGACTCGGAGGGGATGGCGGCGTGCTTGCCGAACAGTTCGGTGATGCGCGCTCCCAGCCCCGCCACCAGCTGCCGGACCGTGTCCTCGTCGGGCTCGCCGGACCGCCAGTCGCCAAGGAGCGTGTCCCAGTCCCGGGTCGGGTTCATCTGCGGGGGTAACCGGGAGGCCGCGACGCCGACGGTGGCCGTCCCGCCCCCGGCGGCCACCGAGACCGCGACGCCGCCCCCGGCGTCCGCCGCCACGGTGGCAGCGGTGCCCTCGGATGCCGGGGCCTGCGCGACCGCTGCCGCGGCAGCGGAGACCGCCACGGCGGGGCCGCCTCCGGGGTCCGCGGCCGGGGCCTGCTGCGGCAGTCGGCCGGCGGGGGTCGGACCGGATCCCGCTCCGGGGATCGGACCGGATCCCGCTCCGGGGCCCGGCGCGGATCCCGTACCCACCGCCGGGGCGGGCACCGCACCGAGCTGTTCCAGCCGCTCCCGGCAGTGCTCGATCGTCGGCGTGTACCTGCCGTCGTCGTTCCGCTCGGACTCCAGGAGGAGGACGGCGAGTTCCAGTAACTCGCGTGCCCGCGCGACATCCGTCTGCATGTAGTGCTCGGCGACGGTCGACGCGCCGTTCGCGATGCGGTACCCGGGAACGTACGGGTATCCGCTCGCGAGTTGCTCTCGCGTCCTGAGCAGACCCTCGCGCGCCTTACGCAGACGCATCTCCCGCGACGGCACCGCCTGGATCGCGTCGTCCAGCGCCCTCTCCAGTATGTCCGCCGAGTGCTGGAGAATTTCCGTGGTCACACCGCCGGTCACGGGCCCCCCTCAAGTGCTTTGCAGACGCGGCGTGCTGATACCGCGCCCGTGCTGGTCGCCATATCCCAGCAGAGCCGCGAAGCCGCCGCCATCGGTTTGGACAAAGACCCCCCGGAGGGTCAGCTCGCGGGGTGGAGGTCTTCGCGGTAGCGCCGGTCGCCGACCAGAAAGGCGGACTGCGGCAGCACCACATGGGCTCCGGCCCGGCCGAGCGCTATCTCTTTACGGGTGGCGCAGATGACCCCCGCTTCCGTTTGCTCGTTCGCGAGAGCTACCAGTGCGGAACGCAGTTCCTCGGCCTCGGGCCGGTCCGTCAGGAGGTCGTACACCTCCAGGAACCGAAGCTGTCGGTACGTCTCCCCCGCCACGCCCATGGGGCCGTCGATGACGCGCCTGACGGGCTGGAAGGCCACGGCCCTGGCGAGGTCCGCCAGCTCCTCGTGCCCGACCTCGCCGAGTTCCTCGACGAGTTCACGCCGCAGGCACTCGGTCGCCGGCTCCAGGCCGTCGCCGCGGTGCAGCCAGCGCGCGAACGCGAGGACCCCGCTGCCGGAAAGGAAACCTCGCAGATCGAGCCGCATCACGGCGCGGCCGCGCTGTTCGGGTTCGAAGCCCAGCCGCTCCAGGGCGGAACGGGCCGTTTCACGGTATTTCACCACTCCACCCGGCGGACCGAAGGCGCCGGGGCGGGCAGGCGTGGCGAACAGGACGAACCGGTCCTCCTCCTGGACCCGCAACAGCACGGCCACCGACACCCGTGTCCGGCGCCTCGGTGTGAGAAGGGTCAGCAGCAGTCTCAGGTGCCGCCGGTTCTGCCAGAGGGTGCGGCCCACATAGGTGAGCAGGGCAAGAATGAGCCCGCCGACGATCTTCTCGACCACTGGGTCCCCTCCGCGTGGTGTTTGCGTGCCAATGTACCGACGCCGTGCACCGCTGAGTGAGTGAACGTCCGGACTGCGACTGGTCCGTGTCCTGGCCCGCCGGGACGGTCGGGCACGCATGCTCCCCAGCGCCCCGGGGTTTTGGAGGTTCCCTGTGTGAGTTCGGCAGGCCACCGTTCCACCGGGTTCCGGCGTCCGAGTCTGGAAGCGCGTACCGAGCAGCGAACGCCACTGCGTGGTCACAGTGCAGGAGGGTGAGTCCCTGCAACTCGGCGGTCGCGGCCACGACGAGATCCACTGCACCGGCGCTGCGGTGCCTGCCTCGTTTGCTGAGGGCCTCCTGGACCTGCCAGGCGCGGTCGTCGACGGGGACCCAGCCGAAGAGCAGCCGGACGTCCTCGATGCCGCGTGCCCGGTCGGCGGCCGATCGGGCGCCGTAGAAGAACTCCAGCTCCGTGATGGGGCAAGTGACGATCAGGCCGGCGGCAGCCGCCTGGTCCCAGGTCGCCGGGGCGGCCCGCAGGCGGGTGGTCAAGGTTGTCAGGTCCGGGTTGCCCCCAACACGCTTTCCGCATGTTCGTACGGGGGTCCGGCGCGGGCCGCACTTGTCCTGACCTGCGAAGGAGTCTGTGCATCGCCTCCCTCTGGACGGCCCCGGACGGAGGCGAATGCAACCAGGACTGCAACCACTGCTCGACTACTTACGCCTCTCCGGGCCATACCACTGGAGGGGCTGGCCCGTTACTGCGGCGATGCATTCGAAGTCGTGGTCGCAGTGCAGGAGGGTGAGTCCCTGCAGCTCGGCAGTCGCTGCGACAACGAGATCGACTGCGCCGGCGCTGCGGTGCTTGCCTTGCTTGGTGAGGGCCTCCTGGACCTGCCAGGCCCGGTCGTAAGCGCGGTCGTCGACGGGGACCCAGCCGAAGAGCAGCCGGACGTCCTCGATGCCGCGTGCCCGGTCGGCGGCCGATCGGGCGCTGTAGAAGAACTCCAGGTCCGTGATGGGGCACGTGGCGATCAGGCCGGCGGCCGATGCCTGGTCCCAGCCGTACTGCTCCGCGTCGCCCCGCATGAATCGGGCGAGGGCACTGGTGTCGATCAGGTAGAGCGCGGCGTTCACCGTCGGTAGTTCCGCTTGTCCTCGAAGAGCGTCAGATCGAACGCGCCTTCGTCGGCCGCGGCGCGCAGGCGGGTCAGGGCCAGCGCCCGCCGCCTGCTCTCCAGTACCTCGCGCAGGGCCGTGTTGACCGTCTCCTTCTTGGTACTGGTGCCCAGGGCTTTGGCTACGTCTGCCACCAGCTCGTCATCGAGGTCAATCACTGTCCGGCTCATGCGTACCTCCCGTATATCAACTATGGAAGGAAGTATATCTCTCATGGTTCATCGATGTCATGGATTCACGTGGGCATGACGCCGTGGATGCGGGAGAGGGTGAAGACGCGTTCGTCTTCTCGCAGGTGGCACCAGGCTTCGAGGTGGGGCGGGTCGAGTTCGAGGCGGCTGAGGGTGCGAACCGTGCGGTTGCCGGAGGCGGCGACGTACTCGACGGTGATGGCCTGACCTGCGTCGATGGCGTGGGCGAGCTGGCGGACATCGGTGTACGGCAGGCGCTTCGTCCACCCTGCGACGATCTCCTCGGTGTCCGTGGCGAAGGGCACTCCGCCCTCGAACGGTGCTGGTTCGGGAGCCGTGGCCGGGGCGGCCAGCAGCCGGGTCGCCAACGCGCTCGGGTCGAAGGCGGCGGATCTCTTCGCCATGCTCGGGGCAGCGGTCCGGCCGCCGCCCCTCGACCTGGAGCCGCGCGGAGCCGGAACGGCAGCGGCGGCCCGCCGAGGCCGGGTCTTCTCGATGCGTACCGTTCCCTCGTCGGTTTCGGCGACGGGGGCGTACCCCTCGGCCCGAAGAGCGGCGAGGGTCGCGTCGAGCGGGCTGCGGCTGATCAGCACCGTCGGGGCCAACTGGCGCAGCCCAAGCCCGGCGAGCTTGCGGTGGGCGGCGAGTTCGGCCAGGAGCGAGGGCTCGTCGCCGTGGAGGACGCAGGCGGCGGGGGCGATGCGCACGCGCCCGTGGCTTCGTGCGGTGTCGGTGATCAGGTACGACAGCGGCTGTGGCAGCGGCCCGGCGGCGACGGCGGCCAGGTCGGCCGTGATGTCCTCGGGGGTGCGGCCGGCGTCCAGGGCCCGGCGGACGCTGCCGGGGCTGAACCGCCACACCGATGCCGTGCCGTTGGTCTCCCGGTCGGCGACGGAGTCCAGGAGCGAGGCCAGCCGCGCGGACGGGGTGCCGGTGACGACGGCGGTGAGGTCGGCGCCGATCCGGGCCGTCGCGGCGGCCGAGGGCAGCAGCCGCCGGCACTCGACGCCCAGCCCCTCCGCGTCCCCGGTCCGCAGGTGGATGCCGAGGGCGGACAGGGCACCTCGCGCGAGTACGCCGAGGAGTTCGGCCTCGCGGATCATGGTGGCGAACGGCGTGCCGTCCTGGAGCGAGGAGTCGGCGAGCGGACGGTGCCAGGCGATCAGCGGCCCCAGATCCGCCGTGACCCGCACGCCGTGCCCCGCCGGGAGCCGCGCGGCTGCGGCCAGCAGCCCGTGGCGGGCCTCCACACAGCCGTTACAGGGCGGTGCGCCGCCGAGCGCAGGGAGCGCCTTGTCGTCCTCGTCGCGTGCCCGGGTGGGGGTGAGCGCCAGGTTCCACCATGCCTGGAGCAGTACGGCGAACTGCTCAGGGGGTTCCTGTTCCGCCCAGGCGTCGTAAGCCCTGGTGGGGGCCACGCGATCGCCGTCCCGGGCCATCAGGCCGGCGGCGTACGCGGTTTCCAGGGTGAGGCGTACGACGGCGTCGTCGGCCTGGGCCGCCTTGCCGATCCGGGCCAGTTCGCGCGCACCGATCCCGCCGGACTTCAGTCGGGCCGGCGCGGTCGTCGAGCAGGCCGACAGGACCGAGGCGGCGTGGGTGGCGAACGCCGCGGCTGCGGCCGACGCCTCGCGGTCCACATCCACCGGGGCGACGGGCGCCAATCCCACGGAAGGCGGAACGGGTTGGAACGGGGCGTGCCAGCCGGGCCCGCGCAGCGCGAGCGCCACCTCGGCGGGCATACGGGCCGGACCGTAGCGGTGACGGTCCTGGATCAGCAGTCCTCGGTCCAGTGCCCATCGAGCGCCCGGTTCGGGATCGGGGCCCGGACTCCCGAACATGATGAACCGTGCGGGCCTCGCGGGCTCAGCCCCCGTTCGGCCTTCCAGCAGCTTCCGGGCTGCCGCAGGGGCCTTGGCGACCGCGGAGAGGATGCGCTCCGGGTCGCTGTGGTGCTCCACGAGCGCGGCCAGCCGCTGCGATTTGGTGCCCGGCGGCTCGACGCCCAGTGCCGCCAGCATGCCGCGTAGCTCGTCGGAGGTCGTGCCTGTGAGCAGTTCCTCCAGCGGGGCATCCAGACCCAGGGGCGCGGCCCATGCGTGCCGCAACGCTCCGGCCATGCGGAGCTTCCCCGCGCCGTCAGGCCAGACCAGAGCATGATCGGCCAGAGCCTCCAGTGCGGCGTCCAGCTCGCGGGCGGCTTCACCGTCCGCCTTTTCCAGCAGCTCCGCCAGGGCATCGCGCGACGCGGGCGCGCCCAGTGCCGCCAGGGCTTCGGCCACCTGGAGGTGTGGCAGCGCGAGCCGCGGCAGGGCAAGCGCCACCGATCCCGGGCGCTGAAGACGGTCGGCCAGTTCCCCCACCGAGCGCGGCTCCGGAGTGGCCGCCGCGTCCCTCCGCGTCTCGAGCACGCGTGCCAGACGAGAGCCGTCGAGGCCGCCCAGCCAAGTCGCCGGCGTCGATCGGGACTTCATGCCGGAGCACCTCGCGAGATCAGGATCACGACCATGGTGGCGGGCGTACCCGCCACGGGTTTCAAGGATGGCCCATCTCCGCGATCCGCAGATGCCGTACGGGAGCGGACTCCCCCGTTGGTGGGCGCCGACTGCTCCGGTGCGGTGGGAGCGGTCTGCCCAGCCCCTCGAAGTATCTGAACTGAGTGCATCCAGCGCAACCCGAAGCGCAACCGGAGTACGACGAGAAGCCGAGCCGCAGATTGCGGCTCGGCTTCACGTTTCGCCTGTTCAGGCGCAAGGCCCGGCCCGCGGCGGAGGAATAGGCCAGGAACGTGCCGATCTGGCAGTTCTCCGTGCGCCCCGCCGTGCCGGAGTACTGCCGCTGGACTCCGGCTGACTTGACGCCCTTCTTCAGGAACCCGGTGTCGTCCCCGATCAGGACCGCGTCCTTCCTGCCGATCGTCTCGACGACGAAGTCGCGGACGTCGTCACGGACCGCGTGCTCGTCCCAGTCGGCGAAGTTCACCAGCCGCTGGAAACCGTCCGGCCGACGCTGGTCGGCCTGCTCGGCCAGCGTCCACCCGTTCTTCTTCTCCAGCGGCGCGAGCAACGTGGACAGGTAGTCGAGCGCTCGCTCACGCGGCTCCGACCTGCCAAAACGGCCCGCGAACCGGGCATGGAGACCGGCTATCCCGTTCGGACCAGTCCTCGATCTGCGCGACCGTCAGCGATCCATCACACAGTCAGCCAAACGACCGACGCGACGCTCCGTAACGCCACACGCCACATGCGGTTGCAGTATTAAGGGTGTCCTGGCGTGCATCGAAAGAAATGTCGTGAATGTCGCAAGTAAGTGAGGCTGAAACTGAGACCAGGGCATGCAGAAGGCCCCGGCCGGTTTCCCGGTCGGGGCCTTCAAGTGCCCGGTGAGGCACTGGCGGAGGATGCGAGATTCGAACTCGTGAGGGGTTGCCCCCAACACGCTTTCCAAGTGTTCGTACGGGGTCCGGGTGGGGTCGGGGGCGTCCTGACCTGCGGCGGAACGGTTAGCGGAGGGGCCTCCGGACGCGGCTGAACGCTGGTGAATGCAACCGGAACTGCAACCATGGCCCGCCCGACTGGCCGTTGCCGTCTCCCTTTCGTGTCCGCATTCAGGGCTTCGTTGTCTCAAGGATCTGCTTGACTCGTTCGGGTGTATCGGACTGTGTGGGGGAGCGCGTGATGCCGCTGGAGTTCGGGTTGTGGCGGGTGGACGACCGGCCGGTGCGGGTCGCTACGCGGACGATGCCCATGGAGTCGAGGCTGGAGGAGCTCATAGAGGCCGATCCGGAAATATTGGGGAGGCCGCTCCTGCTGATCGGTCGGCAGGAGCAGACGGACCACGGCAAGTACGTCGACTTGCTCGGCATGGACTCCGAAGGGGGCCTGCATGTTCTGGAGCTCAAACGGGACCGCACTCCGCGGGAGGTAGTTGCACAGGTTCTCGACTACGGCTCGTGGGTCCAGGAGCTCGCCAACGAGCAAGTGCGCGAGATCTACACGAGGTACGCCCGGAGCCGCGGGCTGGTGGAGGAGCTGGACGAGGCTTTCGCGCTGCGATTCGGCGGCAGCCCGCCGGAGGTGCTGAACAGCAGTCACACCCTCACAGTGGTCGCGAGTGAGATCGACGCGGCGACCGAGCGGATCGTCACCTACCTGGCGTCCGGCTACCGGGTGCCCGTCAACGTGCTGTTCTTCCGTTACTTCGAGGACGAGGGTCGCTCCTATCTGGCGCGCACCTGGCTGATGGACGAGGCCGAGGCGGTGGCGCCGGTGGCGGGAACGAACGGACGTGGGAAGCAGGAGCCATGGAACGGCACGGACTGGTACGTCTCCTTCGGTGATGAGCCCGGCGGGCGGAGCTGGGATGACGCGCTTCAGTACGGCTTCGTGTCGGCCGGCGGCGGGGACTGGTTCTCCCGAACGCTCCGTTCCCTGCCCTCAGGGGCGCGGATATTCACCCACATTCCCAAGGTGGGGTACGTGGGTGTGGGCACGGTCTCCGGCGAGCCCAAGCCCTTCCATGACGCCGTACTCACCGTTGCCGGCGAGAGTCGACGGATGGCCGACCTTTCACTCAAAGGAAGCTACCGACCGCACGGCGGTGCGGCAGAGGAGACTGACAGGGAGGATCGTCGCGAATGGGTCGTTCCGGTTGACTGGGAGCAGGCCGTGCCACGCGAGAAGGCGTTGTGGCGGACAGGCTTCTTCGCCAACCAGAACTCCGCCTGCAAACTCCGCGCCCACTTCACGATCGACGAGGTCTCCCGGCACTTCGGCATAGGTTGACGGCGATGTGAGCCGATGAGGTGCGTGAAACGGAGCGCGGCGAGGGGTTTGCTCCGACGCTGCTCATGGGTGTGAGCAGGGCAGGATAAGTACTCCATGTACTTGACGTACTTATCGCGTGGGAGCACTCTGGTCCTCTGGAGCCCCAACGGAGGTCGCCATGTCCGCAGTGCACTACGAGAACTACACCGAAGCGCGTACGCACCTGAAAGAGCTTCTCGACGCCGCGGGCGAGGGGCGGGTCGCGACCGTGCGTCGAGCGGCCGGGTGCGCTGCGGTCGTGGATGTTGAACGACTTCGCCGGTACCTGTCCTCGGTATGCCCATCCAAGGCTGAGGTCGTCGCGGAAGCGGGCGGGTGGGCGATCTTCATCCCAGGGCTCCCTGTCGCGGCCGATGCATCCAGCTTCGACGAGGCCGTGAACGAGATGGTCGACGCTCTGAGGGAGTATGCCGACGACTGGCAGGAGCGGCTGCGGTTGGCCCCCAATCACCAGGACAACTGGGGCCTGGTGCAGCTGATTGCCTTGAGCGACGACCGTCAGCTGGCTGACTGGCTGGTGGGGGCGCAGCGGTGAGTCGACCGCAGCCAGACCGTGAGCGGCATGACCGGTTCTGTGTCGTCGAGGGGTGGGAGCGAGTGCGGGACGCTCGTGGGCGTACAGGTACGCATCACGTCACCTACGAGCTGACCCTGCATGACGGACGCATCCTGCGGACCCGCATCTCACACCCGGTCGATCGCACGGTCTACGGTGCCGCGATGTGGAGCCACATCCTTCGCGATCAGTTGGATGTCACCGAAAATGAGTTCTGGGGCTGCGTGATCGACGGCAGGCTCCCCGATCGGGGAGCACCGCCCGCGCCGAAGGAATCACTGCCGGCGGATCTGGTCTATCTGCTGATCCACCGGGTCGGTCTCTCGGAGGCGGAGGTCTCCGAGCTGACCAAGGAGGATGCCGTGGCCCGTCTTCAGCGGTACTGGACAGACGGCGCGTGATGCGGCGAGCGGGGCCCACACCTGCCCCGCACAGACCGCCGCGTCGTCGGTGGAGTCGCGGGGCTTCGGGAGCGGCGTCGGCCCCCTGTGGCTCCCACGGGCTGGGGAGGCGCCGGGTACCTACGCCGGAGAGTCTGGGCGGGTGGCGTGCCACCCCGGAGACCAGCGTGCATCTAGACGAGTAAGTCCGAAGTTCTCGGGTGCATGAAACGAGGGTCTCGTTGGTTCGTTTGTGACGACAAACCTGGAGACCCTCGCAACAGCACTGTACGTGAGGATCGATGACTCTCTGGCAGGAACGCGGCGGACAGGCCGCCCACCGAGGCTGACGGATGCCGAGCTGCTGACGCTCGCCGTCATGCAGGCCGTGCTCGGCTTCGCTTCCGAGGCCAGGTGGCTGCGGTTCGCCCGCACCCACCTGGCCGCCGAGTTCCCCTACCTGCCCGAGCAGTCCGGCTACAACAAGCGACTACGAGCCGCGAACACCCTGATCAGCAGGTTCATCCGAACCCTGGCACGAGACACCGACCTGTGGCACGACGACGTCTGGATCGTCGACTCCACACCCGTCGAATGCGCCCGCTCACGCCCGACCGTCAAACGCTCCAACCTCGCCGGCTGGGCCGCATACGGCTACTGCCCCTCCCACTCCCGGTTCTTCTGGGGCCTACGCCTGCACCTGCTCTGCACACCCGGCGGCCTGCCCATCGCCTGGGCCCTGGCCAACCCCAAAACCGACGAACGCGAAGTCCTGGCCGACATGCTCACAGGAGACCAGGACCTGCTGGTCACGCACCCCGGCCAGACGATCATCGGCGACAAGGGCTACGTCTCCAAGCACCTGGACGCCTTCATGGCCGACCACGGACTGACCCTGCTGCGGCCCAGCTGCCGCAACCTCAAAGCGAGGCCGGGCGAGCATCTCCTCAAACCGGTCCGTCAGCTCATCGAGTCGGTCAACGACACCCTCAGTGGACGTTAAGTCCGATCTTCCCTGGTTCGTGGTCGCTCGATCGTGGTACTGATGGCTGCGCGGGCCATGTAATGGGCATGTCCATGTTG
>NZ_JBHUYJ010000150.1:0-13469 GCF_042668715.1 Streptomyces sp. NPDC057271 | reverse complement strand
TCCAGGCCCTGGAGAAGGACATCCGCGACTGGATCGCCACGTGGAACAGCGACCCGAAACCTTACGTGTGGACCAAGACTGCGGACGAGATCCTTAAACGCCTCGCCAGCTATCTGAACAGAATTCCAGACTCAGAACACTAGGAAGGCAGCTGCTCGCGGTAGGCGGCGAGTGCGTCGGCCGTCTTCGTCGCGTAGAACTCGGTGATCCGGTAGGCGCAGACGCCCTCGGCCGTGAACGGGTCGGCCGCCACGATCTTCTCGATCGTCGCGCGGTCGACCCCGGAGGCGAGGACGATGCCGCCGTCGCGCGGGTTCTTCCGCCCGGAGGCGATGAACACGCCGGCGGCGTACTGCGCGTCGAGCCACGCGACGTGCGCGTCGAGCAGCGCGTCCGCCCGCTCGACAGGGGCGGTATAGGTCAATTCCAGTACGAACATGCTCGCAGGCTACCCGGCGGCCTGTGAACGGCGGGAGCACGCTCGTCTGTCGGACGGAGGGACGCCGGGCGCCCGGCGAGCGTCGTAGGGTGACCGTCATCATGACGATCATCGACCTTCCCGAGGGCTGGCCCACCGACGAGACGGCGGCCCGCGCCGTTCAGGGAGAGCTGCGCTCCCGGCTCGTACTCGACGAGCCGGGACCCGCGCCCGGCACGGGACATGTGACGGGGCTCGATGTCGCGTACGACGACGAGCGCGACCTCGTCGCTGCCGCCGCCGTCGTCCTCGACGCCCGGACGCTCGACGTGGTGGAGGAGGCGACGGCGGTCGGCCTGGTGTCGTTCCCGTACGTCCCCGGACTGCTCGCCTTCCGCGAGATCCCGACGGTGCTCGCCGCGCTCGCCTCGCTGACCGCCGACCCGGGGCTGCTCGTCTGCGACGGATACGGACTCGCCCACCCGCGCCGCTTCGGTCTCGCCAGCCACCTCGGTGTGCTGACCGGGCGTCCGTCGATCGGCGTCGCGAAGAACCCCTTCACCTTCGCCTATGACCAACCCGGCCCGGAACGCGGCGACTTCAGCCCGCTCATGGCCGGTGAGGAGGAGGTCGGCCGTGCGCTGCGCACCCAGGCCGGGGTGAAACCCGTCTTCGTCTCCGTCGGGCACCGGGTCTCCCTCGCCAACGCCTGCGCCCACACGCTGCTCCTCGCCCCGCGCTACCGCATCCCCGAGAGCACCCGCCACGCCGACTCCCTCTGCCGGCGCGCACTGAGGGACGCCCTGGGGGCTGAGTAGGCGGCCGGGTAGGCGACTGAGTAGGCGTACGGATGGCGGGGCACGATCATGGACGGCAGGCTGGGGTCCATGACAAGCCCCGTACCCCTCCCGCCGGAATCCGCCGACCGCGGCCTGGTCGCGATGCTCGCCACCGCCGGCATCGTCGCCCTGGTGTGGCTCTGCGCCATGGTGTACGTCGTCGCCGCGTGGGTGACGGCGTGATCGGCACGCTCCAGTGCGTCGTCCTGGACTGCACCGATGTCATGGAACTGGCCCGGTTCTACCAGCACTTGCTCGGCGGTGAGATCAACCGGCCCGACGGCCAATGGGCGGTCGGCGACGCCTGGGCCACGCTCCACGACGCCGCCGGGGCCCCGGTGCTCGCCTTCCAGGGAGTGGCGGACCACCGGCCGCCCGTCTGGGGCGCGGCGGAGCAGCAGTTCCATCTGGACATCCGGGTGGCCGATCTGGCGGCCGCGCATGACGCGGTCGTCGAGCTCGGGGCGTGGCTGCTCGACGACGGGGGCGGCGACCGGGCCTGGCGGATCTACGCGGACCCGGCCGGCCACCCCTTCTGTCTCGTACGCCACTGAGGCGGGCGTCGCCCGGGAGCCCCCGCCCACCGGCCCCGCAGCCCGCCCACCGGCCCCGTAGCCCGCGCACCGGGCCCCGCGCACCGATCCCGCAGCCCGGCCCCGTAGCTCGCGCACCGGCCCCGCGGCCCCGCCCACCGGCCCCGCCCCGGGTTCAGCCCCGGTGCGCCACCCGGAAGCGGATGCCGGCCTCGCGGAGCCGGCCGAGCAGGGCGTCACCCATCGCCACGGCCGTGGTGAGCTGGCCCGAGGTCTTCGGCAGGTCGTCCAGGGCGAGGCAGAGCGCCGACTCGGCGAGGATCTTCGCCGTCTCGCCGTACCCCGGGTCGCCGCCCGAGACCTCCGTGAAGACCCGGCGCCCGCCGCCCTCGCCGACGAAGCGCACCGAGAACCAGCTACGGGCCCGCCGCTCGGCGCTCGGACCCTGCCCCGGCTCGTAACGGTCCATCAGCCAGCGCCGCACAGGCGCCAGTTGGGCCGCCGCCACGCCCGCACCGACCACGGCGGTGCCGCCGAGCGCCATCGGGAGGGTCTTGACCGAGGCGTAGTGCCGGTAGCGGAAGTCCGGGCCGTACGCCTCGAGTGCCCGTGCCGAACGCTCCACCACCTGGGCGTCGATGGTCGGCAGCGGAAGCGCCCAGGTGCCGGTCTCCCGGCTGAACCGCGGGCCACCGAGCGGCGCACGTGCCCGACGACCCACCAACCGGGGCTCGTGCAGGCGTCGTTCGTGCGCGGCACGCAGGATCTCCCGGCCGCGCCCCATCGCCGTCAGGGCCGAAGCGAACGTACCGCCCGAGAAGACGGCGCCCGCGCGTACGAATCCGTCGATCCGCAGGGGCACGTCCTTGGGCAGTTGCTGGACGGTGTAGTACACGCCCAGGTCGTGCGGTACGGAGTCGAAGCCGCACGCGTGCACGATCCGCGCCCCCGTCTCCCTGGCGCGCGCGTCGTACCGCACGTACATCTCGTCGACGAACTCGGTCTCGCCGGTGAGGTCCACATAGTCCGTGCCGGCCTCCGCACACGCCGCCACCAGGCCCTCGCCGTACCAGACGTACGGACCCACGGTGGTGGCCACCACCCGCGTGGACGCGGCGAGTGCGCGCACCGCGTCCGCGTCCGCGGAGTCCGCGACCACCAGCGGCAGTTCCGCGCACCGGGGCCACCGCGCCGCCAGCCGCTCCCGCAGCGCGGTCAGCTTGGCGCGGCTGCGTCCGGCGAGCGCCCACCGGCACCCGGCCGGCGCGTGCTCCGCCAGGTACTCCGCGGTGAGCTCACCGACGAACCCCGTCGCGCCGAAGAGGATGACGTCGTACGTCCGCTCCCCCGCGTCCCGTCCCGTGCCGTTCCCGGTCTCCATCCAGCCCCTCGCCTTCAGCTACGGCTTCCCCTGCGACGGCGGAGCCTAGCGGTAGCCTCCGCGGGGTCCGTCAGCGGTAGTCGTCGGGGTGGCCCTGCATCCAGGTGTTGATCCGGTCCCGCGTGCCGAGGAGCAGGGTCTCGTGCTTCTTCAGGTTGGCGAACGAGCGGTCGCCGCCCAGCGTGGTCCGCAGCTTCTCGATCCAGGCGATCGGCTCGGGGAAGTGACCGGGACCCTTCGGATCCGCCTTCATGGCGACGTCGAGCCGGTCGAGCTCGTCGTGGACGCGGCCGAGGAAGTAGGCGCAGTCGTTGGCGCAGCTGCCGTCGAGCGTGGCCTGGAGTCCCGCGAAGGCGTCCCTGACCCGCACGGGCGCGGGGGTCGGGGGTCCGTCCTCCGGGGCCGGAGCGTCCTCCGCCCGCGAGCCGTCCGCGAGCGGGGCCGCGGTGGCCGTGGCGGGTGCGGGGCTTGCGGGCTGCTCCTCCGCCGAGGAGCAGGAGATCAGAAGCACGGCCGCGAGCGGCGCGGCGAGCAGGGCGGTCAGTCCTCGTCCGGATATACGCATGTCCGGACCCTACCGGCACAAGATCAGGATCTCGCTCCCCCCGGCGCGACTTCCAAGCGCTTGCTCGGCCGGGGGGCTTGTGCGGAGTGGAACGTGTTCCTAGCATCACTGGTGTTACATCATTGGTGTCACATAGCTGGGGGCTTGATGGCGGCGTCGACGGAACCGACCCGGACCGCCCGGAGCGGGCCGCTCGCCGGGGTGCGTGTGGTGGAGCTGGCGGGAATCGGCCCGGGGCCGTTCGCGGCCATGCTCCTCGGCGACCTCGGCGCCGACGTCGTACGGATCGACCGGCCCGGCGGCTCGGGGCTCGGCATCGACCCCGCGTACGACCTCACCAACCGCAACAAGCGCTCCGTCCTCGTGGACCTCAAGGCCGAGGGCGGCCCCGCGACCGTCCTCGACCTGGTCGAACGGGCCGACATCCTGATCGAGGGCTACCGGCCCGGAGTCGCCGAGCGTCTCGGTGTGGGCCCCGACGCCTGCCTCGCCCGCAACCCGAAGGTCGTCTACGGCCGGATGACCGGCTGGGGACAGGACGGGCCGCTCGCCACGACCGCAGGGCACGACATCGCGTACCTCGCGATCACCGGCACCCTCGGCATGATCGGCCCCGACCCGGAGGGCCCGCCCACCGTCCCGGCCAATCTCGTCGGCGACTACGCGGGCGGCTCGCTCTATCTCGTCGTCGGCGTCCTCGCCGCGCTCCAGCACGCCCGCGCGCACGGCGAGGGGCAGGTCGTCGACGCGGCCATCGTCGACGGCGCCGCCCACCTCGCGACCATGATCCACGGCATGCTGGCATCCGGCGGCTGGCAGGACCGGCGCGGTGTCAACCTGCTGGACGGCGGCTGCCCCTTCTACGGCACCTACGAGACCTCCGACGGGCGGTACATGGCTGTCGGAGCCCTGGAGCAGCAGTTCTACGACGAGTTCGTACGCCTCCTCGGCATCGAGGACCTCGCCCCCGCCCGCCGGGACTTCGGACGCTGGGCCGAGCTGCGTACAGCCGTCGCGGAACGCTTCCGCACCCGGACGAGGGACGAGTGGGCGGACGTCTTCGACGGGACCGACGCCTGCGTGGCGCCGGTCCTCTCGCTCCGCGAGGCCCCCGGGCACCCGCACCTCGCCGCCAGGGGCACCTTCGTCGAGCACACCGGCCAGACCCAGCCCGCACCCGCGCCCCGCTTCTCCGCCACCCCCGGCACCGTTCGCACCGGCCCCGCCCTGCCCGGCGCCGACACCGACGAGGTCGCCCGCGACTGGGCCGTCTCCTCCCTCACCTCCAAGGAGCCGAAGGCATGAAGCGCCAGCTCTACACCGCCGACCACGAGGCGTTCCGCGAGACCGTCCGCACCTTCCTCGCCAAGGAGGTGCTGCCCCACTACGAGCAGTGGGAGAGGGACGGCATCGTCGCGCGCGAGGCCTGGCGCGCCGCCGGACGGCAGGGGCTGCTCGGTCTCGCCGTCGACGAGGAGTACGGCGGCGGGGGCAACCCCGACTTCCGCTACAGCGCGGTCCTCGCCGAGGAGTTCACCCGGGCCGGCGCGCCCGGCATGGCCCTCGGCCTGCACAACGACATCATCGGCCCGTATCTCACCTCGCTCGCCACCGAGGAGCAGAAGCGCCGCTGGCTTCCCGGCTTCTGCACCGGAGAGCTGATCACGGCCATCGCCATGACCGAGCCCGGCGCCGGCTCCGACCTCCAGGGGATCAGGACCAGCGCCGAGGACCGCGGCGACCACTGGGTGCTCAACGGTTCCAAGACCTTCATCTCCAACGGCATCCTCGCCGACCTGGTGATCGTCGTCGCGAAGACCACCCCCGAGGGCGGCGCGCACGGCCTCTCGCTGCTGGTCGTCGAGCGGGGCATGGACGGGTTCGAGCGCGGCCGGAACCTCGACAAGATCGGCCAGAAGTCCCAGGACACCGCCGAGCTGTTCTTCCACGACGTCCGGGTCCCCAAGGAGAACCTCCTCGGCGAGCTCGACGGCGCCTTCGTCCACCTCATGACCAATCTCGCCCAGGAGCGGATGGCCATCGCCGTGGCCGGCATCGCCGCCGCCGAACACCTCCTGGAGATCACCACGCGCTACGTGAAGGAGCGCGAGGCATTCGGACGCCCGCTTGCCAAGCTCCAGCACATCCGCTTCGAGATCGCGGAGATGGCGACCGAGTGTGCCGTCACCCGGACGTTCCTCGACCGGTGCATCGCCGATCACTCGAACGGGGAACTCGACGCGGTCCACGCCTCCATGGCCAAGTGGTGGGCCACCGAGCTGCAGAAGCGGGTCGCGGACCGTTGTCTGCAACTGCACGGGGGATACGGCTACATGGCCGAATTCCCGGTCGCCCGTGCGTTCACCGACGGCCGCATCCAGACCATCTACGGCGGGACGACCGAGATCATGAAGGAGATCATCGGACGTTCCCTGCTGGGCTGACCCCTCTCTCCCGACCCTCATCGCTGAATCGTTGAAAGGCTTCTCGTGAGCACCGAAGCGTATGTGTACGACGCGATCCGCACCCCGCGCGGCCGCGGCAAGGCCAACGGCGCCCTGCACGGCACCAAGCCCATCGACCTGGTCGTCGGACTCATCCACGAGATCCGGGCCCGCTTCCCCGGACTCGACCCGGCCGCGATCGACGACATCGTGCTCGGTGTCGTCGGGCCGGTCGGCGACCAGGGCTCCGACATCGCCCGGATCGCCGCCATCGCCGCGGGCCTGCCCGACACCGTCGCCGGCGTCCAGGAGAACCGCTTCTGTGCCTCCGGTCTCGAAGCCGTGAACATGGCCGCGATGAAGGTCCGCTCGGGCTGGGAGGACCTCGTTCTCGCCGGTGGCGTCGAGTCCATGTCCCGCGTCCCGATGGCCTCCGACGGCGGTGCGTGGTTCGCCGACCCGATGACCAACTACGAGACCGGCTTCGTGCCCCAGGGCATCGGCGCCGACCTCATCGCCACCATCGAGGGCTTCTCCCGCCGCGACGTCGACGAGTACGCGGCGCTCTCCCAGGAGCGCGCCGCGGCCGCCTGGAAGGACGGCCGCTTCGACCGATCCGTCGTCCCCGTCAGGGATCGTCACAGCGGCCTGCTCGTCCTCGACCACGACGAGTTCATGCGCCCCGGCACCACCGCCGACTCGCTCGCCGCCCTCAAGCCCTCCTTCGCCGCCATCGGCGACATGGGCGGCTTCGACGCGGTCGCACTGCAGAAGTACCACTGGGTGGAGAAGATCGACCACGTCCACCACGCGGGCAACTCCTCCGGCATCGTCGACGGCGCCTCGCTCGTCGCGATCGGCTCCAAGGACGTCGGCGAGCGGTACGGGCTGACCCCGCGCGCCCGCATCGTCGCCGCCGCCGTCTCCGGCTCCGAGCCGACCATCATGCTCACCGGCCCCGCGCCCGCCACCCGCAAGGCGCTCGCCAGGGCGGGCCTCACGATGGACGACATCGACCTGGTCGAGATCAACGAGGCCTTCGCGGGCGTCGTGCTCCGCTTCGTCAAGGACATGGGCATCAGCCTGGACAAGGTCAACGTCAACGGTGGCGCGATCGCGCTCGGCCACCCGCTCGGCGCGACCGGCGCGATGATCCTCGGCACCCTCGTCGACGAGCTGGAGCGCCAGGACAAGCGCTACGGCCTCGCCACGCTGTGCGTCGGCGGCGGCATGGGCATCGCCACCATCGTCGAGCGCGTCTGACCGTCCCTCCCTCCCACCAGCCTTCACCAGCCTTACGGAGAAGCAGCAATGAGCCAGAGCACCACCATCCGCTGGGAGCAGGACGAGTCCGGCGTCGTCACCCTCGTCCTCGACGACCCGAACCAGTCCGCGAACACCATGAACCAGGCGTTCAAGGACTCGATCGCGGCGATCGCCGACCGCGCCGAGGCCGAGAAGGACTCCATCCGCGGCATCATCTACACCTCCGCGAAGAAGACCTTCTTCGCGGGCGGCGACCTCAAGGACATGATCCGGCTGCGCCCCGAGGACGCACAGATCGCCTTCGACACCGGCACCGAGATCAAGCGCTCGCTTCGCCGGATCGAGACGCTCGGCAAGCCCGTCGTCGCGGCCATCAACGGGGCCGCGCTGGGCGGCGGTTACGAGATCGCCCTCGCCTCGCACCACCGCGTGGCGCTCGACGCCCCCGGCTCCAAGATCGGCCTGCCCGAGGTCACGCTCGGTCTCCTCCCGGCGGGCGGCGGCGTCACCCGTACCGTACGGCTCATGGGCATCGCCGACGCTCTGCTGAAGGTGCTGCTCCAGGGCACCCAGTACTCCCCGCGGCGAGCCCTGGAGAACGGCCTGATCCACGAGGTGGCCGCCACCCCCGAGGAGATGCTCGCCAAGGCGCGCGCGTTCATCGACACGCACCCCGAGTCGCAGCAGCCCTGGGACGTCAAGGGCTACAAGATCCCCGGTGGGACGCCGTCGAACCCGCGGTTCGCCGCCAACCTGCCGGCCTTCCCGGCCAATCTGAAGAAGCAGCTGAACGGTGCGCCCTACCCGGCTCCGCGCAACATCCTCGCCTGCGCCGTCGAAGGCTCCCAGGTCGACTTCGAGACCGCGCTGACCATCGAGGCCCGCTACTTCACCGAGCTGGTCACCGGCCAGACGGCGAAGAACATGATCCAGGCCTTCTTCTTCGACCTCCAGGCCGTCAACTCCGGCGCCAACCGCCCCCAGGGCATCGAGCCGCGCCCCGTCCGCAAGGTCGCCGTGCTCGGCGCGGGCATGATGGGCGCCGGCATCGCGTACTCCTGCGCCCGCGCGGGCATCGAGGTCGTCCTCAAGGACGTCACGGCGGAGGCGGCGGCCAAGGGCAAGGGCTACTCCGAGAAGCTGTGCGCCAAGGCCGTCTCCCGTGGGCGGACCACCCAGCAGAAGGCGGACGAGCTGCTCGCCCGGATCACACCGACCGCCGACCCGGCCGACCTGGCCGGCTGTGACGCCGTGATCGAGGCCGTCTTCGAGGACACCGCGCTCAAGCACAAGGTCTTCGAGGAGATCCAGGACGTCGTCGAGCCCGACGCGCTGCTCTGCTCCAACACCTCCACCCTGCCGATCACCGTGCTCGCCGAGGGCGTGTCCCGCCCGGTCGACTTCATCGGACTGCACTTCTTCTCGCCGGTCGACAAGATGCCGCTGGTGGAGATCATCAAGGGCGAGCGCACCGGCGACGAGGCGCTGGCCCGCGCCTTCGACCTGGTACGGCAGATCAAGAAGACCCCGATCGTCGTCAACGACTCACGCGGCTTCTTCACCTCCCGGGTGATCGGTCAGTTCATCAACGAGGGCGTGGCGATGGTCGGCGAGGGTGCCGACCCCGCCTCGGTCGAGCAGGCGGCCGCGCAGGCCGGCTACCCGGCGAAGGTGCTCTCCCTGATGGACGAGCTGACCCTCACCCTGCCGAGGAAGATCCGGAACGAGACGCGGCGCGCGATCGAGGAGGCCGGCGGCACGTGGGCCGGGCACCCCGCGGACGCGGTGATCGACCGGCTGGTCGACGAGTTCGGGCGCACGGGACGGAGCGGGGGCGCGGGCTTCTACGCGTACGACGAGACCGGCGGGCGGGTCGGCCTCTGGCCCGGACTCCGTGAGCACTTCACCCGGCCCGACGTCCACATCCCCTTCGAGGACATGAAGGAGCGGATGCTCTTCTCCGAGGCGCTGGACTCGGTCCGCTGCCTGGAGGAGAACGTCCTGACCTCGGTCGCGGACGCGAACATCGGCTCCATCATGGGCATCGGCTTCCCGGCCTGGACCGGTGGTGTGCTCCAGTACATCAACGGTTACGAGGGTGGGCTGCCCGGCTTCGTGGCACGCGCGCGTGAGCTGGCGGAGACGTACGGCGAGCGCTTCCAGCCGCCGGCGCTGCTGGTGGAGAAGGCGGAGCGGGGCGAGGTGTTCACGGACGCGTGACGTCCGCGCACCGCTGAGCGGCCCGGGCGCATCGGACCGATCGTCCGATCGGGGTGTGCCGGGGCCGCCTGGCCCGACCCGGGAACCGAGCGGAAGCTGCTCGGCCGGTCGTCGGCTAGTCGTCCGCGGCGGCGGGCGTGCCGGTGTCCGCCCCCGTACCGGTCTCCGTGCCGAACGCCGCCCGCAGCTCCTCCCGAAGGGATCGCTGGAAGGCCGTCACGAGGGCCTGGATCACCATCGGCTGCATGTGCGCGGAGAGCGACTTCATCGCGGCGAGGTGGTCCGGGTCCTCGGCCCGCTCCCGGTACGGGTTCCAGACCTCCTCCCGGAAGAGGCGGGACAACTCCTGGGCCGCCACGCGCGCGTGCTCCAGCAGGACCGTGCGGGACGCGAGGATCGTCTCGTGGGCGATGGGCACGTCGAGCAGCTCGACGCCGAGCCGCAGCAGAGAGGCGTCGAGGCGGAAGACGTCGGGGTCGGCGCCATCGTCCAGGACCCCCATGGCCGCGAGGCGGTCGACGTCCTCGTCGGTGAGCGCTCGTCCGGCGCGCCGCTCCAGCTCGCGCCGGGTGATCTCCTCGGCGGACTCGGGCGCCCAGGCGGCGATCAGGGCCCGGTGGACGGCCAGGTCCCGTTCACTGAGGTCGGGCGGCAGCTGGTGCAGATACCGTTCGATGGCCGCGAGCGTCATCCCCTGTCGCTGGAGCTCTTCGATCAGGGCCAGGCGGGACAGATGCCCCGGCCCGTAGTGTCCGACGCGGCGCGGACCGATGGCGGGCGGCGGCAGCAGCCCCTTGGTGCTGTAGAAGCGGACGGTCCGCACGGTGACCCCGGCCCGGGCGGCCAGCTCGTCGACGGTGAACGTCGGCCCTTGCCCGGGCTGCCCAGGCTGCTCGGGCTGCGCCTCGGTCTCGGTGGCCATCTGAGGTGCCTCGCTTCCGGTGCCGTGCCTGACGTGCCGTCCCTCGGTACAACAGTATTGCTGTCTCACCAGTGATGTAAAAGCGTGTGGCAGATGTCAGTGGTGGCCCCTACGGTGAACACATGTCGGGGATCACGTATGTACGGGGGGACGCCACCGCGCCGCAGGGCAAGGGCGTCAAGATCATCGCGCATGTCTGCAACGACCTGGGCGGATGGGGCAAGGGGTTCGTGCTGGCGCTGTCGCGTCGCTGGCCGGAGCCGGAGGCGGCCTATCGCCGCTGGCACCGGGAGCGCGCGAAGAACGACTTCGCGCTGGGCGCGGCCCAGTTCGTGCAGGTCGGGCCGTACGTCTGGGTGGCCAACCTGGTCGGCCAGCGCGGCACGAGGACCGGCCGGAGCACGGGAGCGCCCGTGCGGTACGAGGCGATCGACGCTGCGCTCGGCCTGCTCGCCGGGAAGGCGGAGGAGTGCGGGGCCTCCGTGCACATGCCCCGGATCGGCTGCGGGCTGGCCGGTGGGAAGTGGTCACGGGTCGAGCCGCTGATAGCCGAGCGGCTCACGGCGCGGGGGATACCGGTCACCGTGTACGACTTCCACGCGTAGGCGGGCGTACGGGTACACCGTCCGACCCACGCGCGGTCTGGTGTGTACCTGCCGCTAGAGTCACGTGCTTGTTCGAATTCGGGGATGGGTGACTGGGGAGGGGCATGTACACGGAACTCAGGGAGACGGCCGCGGAGTTGGCCGGAGTCCTGTGGCGTGAACACACCGTGTACCGGGAGCGGGGTGGTGGGGTCGTGATCCGGGGCGAGCACGTGGGGCGCTGGATCAGCCTGGCCCCGACCGGTGGCAGGAACCAGGCCCGGCTCCGCGCCGGGCGCCTCCTGGACGGTGGCACCACGGCGCCGGCCCGCTCGGAGATCGTGGTCGACCTCTCCGCCGGGACGGCGGAGCTCGCCGCGGTCTGCCGCCGTCTGCTCGCCGATGTCGCCGCGGCGGACTCGCCGGCCCCTTCCCGGGCGCGCGCCGGGCGCCCGGCCCGCTCCGAACGCCCGCGCCGCGCCGGGCGCCCGGCCAAGCCCGCCCGCCCGGCCAGGAGACGCCACACGAGCCTCGGCTCCTGGGTGGTGGTGCTCTGTGTCGTCGGGATCGTGGGGCTCTGGGTCTACTCCCGGTTCGGTATGTACGGGTACTAGCGGCAGTGCGCCGGGCCTCTGGTCGCGGAGGGGACGCACTCGGCCCGCCGGCGCCCGGAGGCGCGGCGGGCCGAGGGGGAGCGGGTCAGGGCGTTCAGAACGCGGTGACCGGGTAGTGGTCGCTCAGGTTCGTGTACGTGTAGCGCGTGCCCCAGCTGGAGACCGTCCAGGGCGCGCTCTCCTCCAGGACCACGTTGTTCGTCCAGTTCGCCGGGCGCGCGTTGCCCGAGCGGTACAGGACGTGGTCGAGGTCCTCGCGCGGGTCGTCCGGGTAGCGCTCGGAGGCGATCGAGTTCAGCTCGGTGTCGAAGGAGTACGGGTGACCCGTGCGGACGTCCGCCCCGGCCAGGCCCGCGTCGCTGAGCATCGTCCCGTACTCGGGCGTCCGGGAGTCGACGTTCATGTCGCCGGCCACGATGACCTGCTCGTTCGCCGGGATGTTCTTGCCGTCGAGGAACGCGTCCATCGCCTTGAACTGCCGGCTGCGCATCTGCGCCGCCTCACCCGCCGAGCAGCCCGGGTCCGTGGACTGGGCGTGGGTGCCGACGACGTGGACCTTGGTGCCGTTCACGTCGAGGACGGTGTAGACGAAGCCCTTGTTCGAGAACCAGTCCGCGCCGCAGGCGTCCTTGTAGACGTACTGCTCCTTGCGGACGATCGGCCACTTGCTGAGGATCGTCACGCCGCCGTCCTCCGGCGTCGTGGCCGAGTAGGCCCCGCTGGTCGCGTCCCAGCCCGACTTGCTGCGACCCATGACCGGGGTCTGGTACGGGTACTGGGCGGCCGAGTTCGCCTTGAGCGCGTCCGAGGAGGAGTTGTCGAAGGCCTCCTGGATCACGACGACGTCGTGGCCCTGGTAGAAGGAGGCGGCGGGTATCGCCTTGGCCCGGTGGTCCTGGCCCCAGTTCGGGTAGAGCGTCTTGCTGAAGAGGAAGGCGTTGTAGCTGAGCACCTTCAGGCGCGGGGCCTCGGCGGCCGAGGCCGACGGCGCTGCCGAGGCCAGGGTCGCGGCGGCGAGCGCCAGTGACAGGGCGACGCCGGAGGCACGACGGTGTGCGGCGAGCGGCACGGAAACTCCCTCTGTAGGTGGGGGGTTGGAGCGGCGCCGCACATCAAATCAGCCGTAGTTACCTTGCGGTAGCCATTGGGTGCCGGGAATCTTGCGTGGTCATGTCAGCATGAACATTCCGGGGCCGGCCACCGGGGAAAGAGCCCCATGTCCGAGCGGGTATCATGCGCGCATGACCCTCGCGCAGAATTCGACGATCTTCGACATGGACCTTGGTCCGCTCAACCCGGTCACGGCTGAGCTCATCCTCGGCGTGGTCCTGTTCGCCCTCACCTTCCTGATCCTGGCGAAGGGCATCCTGCCGAAGATCAACCGCACCCTCGCCCAGCGCGAGGACGCCATCGCCGGCGGCACCGAGCGCGCCGACGACCTGCGCGCCGAGGCCACGCAGATCCGCGAGCAGTACGAGGCCGAGCTGGCCGAGGCCCGCCACGAGGCGGCCCGCATCCGCTCCCAGGCCACCGAGGAGGGTGCGGCCGCCATCGCCGCCGCCCGTGCCGAGGGCATCCGCGAGCGCGAGGCCATCCTCGCCGCCGGCGCCGAGCGCATCGCCGGCGAGCGCACCGCCGCCGAGCACGAGCTATCCGCCGACATCGACGCCTGGGCCAGTGCCC
>NZ_JBHUYJ010000149.1:0-13538 GCF_042668715.1 Streptomyces sp. NPDC057271 | reverse complement strand
GGATTCTTCATCCCGTCGAGTGAACCCCCGCCGACCTGCACCTGCAGGTCACAACAACGTGCCCGCAGAAATCGAACCCGCGGGAGTAGAGACATGAGCGATGCGCTCGTGATCAGGGCCTTCTCAGGGGGAGCCGACACGTCGCCTCGGCTCCCCCTCCCGGCCAGCCGCACACCCTTCGTACAGGAAGTCATCCCCATGCACCTGCAGCGCACGATCCGTCGCGGCCTGCGCCTCCTCGCCCAGCTCTACGCCGACGCCGCCCGTGCCCACACCGCGCACAGCCATATCTCTGTGACCACAGGACCCTCCGCTCCCGTGGAAGCAGCGCGACGAGCAGAGAACCATCACCCTGCCGAACACGAGGACTGCGCGACCCGCCATGGCTGAGCTGGCATGGATATCGCTGGGCAAGCACCCGGAGCTCGGACTCACTGCCTCCACCGCCCATGACGACCTCGGCGCCGCGCAGCAGCTGCTGCTCGACGCCGGCTTCTCCACCGGGCACCCCGACTTCGCCTACGTCCTCGGCGACAACCATCCGGACCAGGTCCAGGCGACACTTCAGCAGCTGTACACCACTGTGGCCAGCCACTACGTCGCCATCGACGACGCCTCGCTTGACGAACCCGCGCGCACGGTCCTGGCCCCCCTCCGGAGTTCGCGGCCCGTGAAGCACCAGTCCGTCCCATCACCCCACCGACCGGTCCCGCGGCAGGATCTCGCGGAGTTCGCCGAGGAGCTGTCAGCCCGACTCCCCGGCTCCTGGGCTGTCGCCGTCCACCAGCACGCGGAGGACGCAGGCCAGCTCCCGCTCATCGAGCGGGTCTGGGGTCGCGGGCACGTGAGCTGGGCTCTCTCCGAGTTCGCGCCGCACCGGGTTGCGGTGCTCAGCGGCGAGTCGGGCGTCGAGCTAATGGTCATCGACCGGACCCAGCACCAGCACGAGTTCCTGGTCGCTGCGCTGGAGCCACGGGGCAGCGGGTTCGCCGCGACCACCGAGACGCCCGACGGCATCGTCGTGAGCGCCGACCCGGCGCGAGCGGCGTCCCAGGTGACCACCCGCCTGCTGCCCCGGTACGAGAAGGCCGTTCACCAGGTCCGTATCGAGCAGGTCGCCGTGGCAGTGGCTGCCGGACAGCGGGTGCTGGCCGAGTGGGATGCCGTCTCGGACAGCTTGTGCGATGCCGATCACTGGCCGCTCGACGAGCGGTACGGCCTGCGCCAGCAGGTGCGGGACGCGGAGATGTGGGCGCAGTTCGCTCCCTTCCTCGACCACGGCCCGGCCCTGGTCGCGCACGCCGAGAAGATGCTGCCCCTCCTTGACCCCGCAGAGCGTGTTGCTGGGTACTGGTCATACCGGCTCCGTGCCCTGCGCGAGGCGCTGGACGGCGGGGCCCGAGTCCAAGCCGAGTTCCAGGTGGTCGCCGAGGCGCTGTTGCCCGACCACCCGCGCTCCAGGGTGGTCTTCGCAGACGCCCTGGCCATGCGTAACGCCGAGGGCTGGCACTACTCCCTGACCTGGGTGGACAACGCCGGCGTCCTCGTCGACATGGCTCGCGCCGAGAGGGCCCTGCCCGCACCAGCGGCCCGACCGAACCGAGGGCAGCAGGTCCGGTCGGCCCGAGCCGAGGCCGCCCGTTCCTGGTCCCCGCACGCCGCTCGCCAGATCACGGCGGCGATCGAGACGAACGTCGGTCCGCCGGCCATCCGCTTCTTCAACTCCAGCAAACCCCCGCGCTCGCGCTGACCAACGGCAAGCTGGGTCCACCCAGGTGGCCGGAAGCATGACGTGCAGCGCCTTCGCGAAGTACTCGCCCACCTGCTTCGCTACGCGCGCCAAACCCGCCCTCCAGGCCCCGGCCCACTCCGGCCCGGCTCAGCCCCGACCGAACGCCCGCGGCAGCCGATGGCAGCATGCGCATCGCCAGTGCCCGTCTTCCGCCGTTGGCAAGCCCCCTCACTGAGGAAGACGGTAGGCCACATGCCGTCCGCGTGAACTGTCCTCCCTAGGCACAGTGCCCACGGAGGACGCTGGCACGGCATTCATACGTGGGAGGAGGGGGTCACCGGGTGCTCGCGTGCCTAGGATGGCATGTGACCAGGACGAAGTCGCCGAGCGCCGACTCACCGGCGAACGCGCGCAATCAACTGGGCACCGCTCGACTGCACGTCACCACGGCGCGGAGATGCTCCCGTCTGCTTCTAGCCCATGCTGATAGATGCGCTTCCAGTCGGGGCCTGGGTAGTTACTCCTCGTTAGCTGACGGAGAAGGCTGCTTTCTCCCGCGTCGGCGTTGCGTCGCGCCAAGGCTTCCGCCTTGGTCAGGTCCTCAGGCGTGGGCGGCTGCCTGCGGTTCGGCTTGCTGGCGGGGCGTGGGCGGCTGGGGCCCCACGTCCTGCGCATGAGACCGACCAGCGCCGTGGCGGCGCTGGTGTCGCCCGTATCGGCAGCCTGCTGATACAGGCGAACTGCCTGGTCCAGGTCTCCGTCTTCCTGGAACGCAGCGGCAAGCCTGCGCAGGGGACCAGTGTCACCCGCTTGTGCACTTTCCTGGGCTATCTCCTCCGCCTGCGGCCACTGTTCGGCGTCGATCCGCAGGCGGAGGAGATAGCCCGTTGCTCGCCCGTCGGCGAGTCGATGCAGGCGGTTCGCCTCGTCCGCGTTGCCGGCGCGTTCATTCATCACGGCCAGGTCCCGGAGTGCCTGTGATGCCTGTATTTTCTGCCAGTAGGAGTGATTATCGAGGATTTCACGTCCCTCATCGGTGATGAATGGAAGCAGTGAGCGCCGGAGCTGGGTGTAGTGGGCATCCGTGGCCTGCTCGTACAGCCGAGCGGCTCCGTCGAGGTCTCCTGCTACTTCCTTACGTCGGGCGACATAACGCAGTGCGTCGGGATCACCGGCGTCGGCGGCGGCTTGGTAGAGGCGCTCCGCTTCTGAGCGGTCTCCTGCCTCAGCCCGACGGTGGGCCAGTTCCTGCAGGGGCCCACGCCCGGCCGGCCAGCGCCGGTATTCGGACCGGTTCCTACCGCGTCCGCGCAGCGCGTGCGGGGACGCGGCGGCTTGTCGGGCGAACTCCTCGGCCTCGCCGTGTCTGTCGGCGTCCTCGCACAGCGAGGCGAGATCGCGGAGGGCGGCGTAGGAGCCGGCCTCGCCCGCGATCCGGTACAGGCGCTCCGCTTCCGCCGGATCCCCATGCCGATGCCACCGCCGGGCCAGATCACACAGGAACCCGTGGCGGCCGGTGTCGGACGCGATCCGCACCATGCGTGCGGTAGTTTCCGAGTCAAGTGGCGTGTGCGGCCCGACCAGGTGATCCAGGGCCCCTGGGTAACCCGCCTGGGCGGCTTGGCAGGCAGCCTCTTCGCCTGCCGCCACGCCGCCCTTCCGGATGCGGAGCTTCACCAGCGCATCCCAGGCGCGGCCGCTGCCAGCATCGGCCGCCATGCGGTAAAGACGTGCCGCCTCCTCGACCTCACCGGCCTCGCTCGCCTGCTCGGCAAGGTGGGCGAGGGCGTCAGGGCTGCCGGCGTCGCTGGCCTGCCGGTAGAGCCGTTCTGCCTCCTCGGCGTGGCGGGTGTGCAGGCGAAGTCGACCGAGGGCCAAGAGAGCTTCGCTGCTTCCCGTATCGGCGGCCCTTGAGTACAGCTGGGACGCCCGGCGCAGTCGCCATCGCTTCTCCGCCGCGACACCGAGGGCGAGCAAGTCTTCTCCACCGATGGATTCGGCGTGCTGAAGGGCCGCCTCCCAGAAACTGTCAGGCGGGACCTGAACCCGCCGCGACGAGCGAGCGTGGTGATCGAGGTAGTCCGCGAGTGCGCACACGCCCGGAACTGCACCCATGCCGGTATGGCGAGGGACATCGTTCAGGGCTGCTGCGACGCCTTTGACTTTGGAACGGGCGTATGCCAGGGCGTGGGTGAACCAGTCGTCAGGTGCCGAGGCACGTTGCTGATCAGTGAGATAGCCCGAGGCCGCCGCCTCCAGGAAGCTCAGCGACACGGCCGGGCCACAGCCGAGTCGGCGGGCGTCCATCGCGGCAGTGATCAGCGCACTGCCGTAGACGCCTCCCGGTCCGACGGGATGCAGCCAGTGGTCCACCAGTTGGGGCCCGGCAGCCAGCGTCTGGGCAACCTGCCGCTCGCTGCTGGTCTGGCAGGCGATCGCCAACGACGCGTCGCCGGAAGAACGGAGGCGAGTGACGACCTCCGCCGTGAAGCTGGCGGGGACTTCGACCAAGGGCAAGGCCGTCAAAAGCGCACGCGCGTGAGAGTGAGGATCTTCGGCGGACGCCGCCGGGGTGGCCGTGAGCGCTTGGTGGTACTCGGGCCACAGGGTCGCCAGGACCACCATGGGTCCGGGCTGCTCAAGCCTGCGGCGCAGGGCCGCGGCGGCCGCGTCGCCGGCGGGTCCGAGCAGGAACTCCTGAGCCTCGTTCAGCCACAGCACGGTACGCGGAGCCAAGGCGTCCGCTGCCAGCAAGGCCAGGAGGCTGTCGGGACCTTTGGGGAAGACCAGGCGCCAGTCGGGCAGGCAGGCACGCACCGCCTCGTACGCAGTGCGGGTCTTGCCGACGCAGGAGGGGCCCCGCACCACCACCATGGCCGAGTCGGATCCGGTGGCCGCGGCGGTCAGACGACCGCGTAGTTCCTCGTCGTGCGGCCGGTCGACATAGTCGGGCAGCACGAAGCCCACGGCGGGTGCCGCTCTCCCCGCGACGGCGGGGTGGACTCCGAGTTGTGCGGCGGTCCATTGAGCCAGGGGCCGGGGCTTGTCCGGCAACGCCGCGTAGCGGGCACGTCGTTCCCCATCCGCCAGAGCAGCCAGGGACTGTGAGCGGAGCACGCCCTCGCTCACGACTTGGGCGCGGTGTGCGTGCACGGCTTCTTGGCGCTGTCGCCATGCGTCACGGTCGAGCAGGTCCGCCGGTTCCGGCAGCTCGATACCCGACGTCACCGCACAACCGCGCAAGTGATCGACCAGTTCCAGGAGGCGCTCGGGTTGTTGGGGCACCTGGCGACCGTCCAGCCACTTGCCGACCGTGGTCGCGGATGCGCGCAACGTGCGAGCCAAGGCCCGGTCGGAGGGCAACTGATCCCTGTATTTGTCATGCCAAGCGCCGAGTTCGCGCAGCGCTTGGAGAAATGACTGCTCAGGGTCCATGCCCAGCGGCGGCGTAGTTGTCGTCATGAGCTCCTCACCTGTCCAGGCGTCCACCAGACCGCGGGTGGACACCCTGCAGCCTAGAGCGACGACCAGCGCCTTGGCCCGGGAACCGTCCAGCATGGCGCTGAAGGCAGACGGACACCGCGGTGGACGGGAACTGTCTGGGGTGCCGCTCAGGACGCAGTCGTCCCGAAGGCGTGTCCATTCGCTGTCTTCTTATAGAGGGGCTTCCGTGAAACCTGTCAACCTCCTCCACATCAGCGCCGGCGGCAACGTGACGGTGCACATCAACGCTCCCGAGTCTGCAGCATCCCAGCCTTGGTGGCACCGCACCGCAGTGATCTGGACTGCGATCGGGGCTGTCGCAACGGTCGCTACGGCGGTCATCGCATGGCTCGCCCTGAACTGATCAGGCGGCCGACCTGGACTCGCGAGGTTGCTTGCTGCGCCGCCATCCGCCCGGGAGTTCGCCGACAGCCTGACTCGGACGACGATTGAGTTGGCTAACTCCTCAGGCTACCTGGATGCGCGCCGCCCTCTCGGGGGGCTGCCCAGCAGGCCGAGTGCGGTCAGAACGGTGACGCACGGACACGACTTACCGCGATTGTCCGGCCACACCAAATCCGTCTTCCGGCCGCATCCTCGTCCTCCGCACGGCCCCGACCTCTGCGAGGTGCATCTTCGTGGCGGAATCACGCCCGCACATCACCGTCGGCCACCACGATCGCTACGGCGTCGTGGCGGCGGCGTCGCACGACAACCACGTCGCCGAGCACATCCTGCGGCTCGTCGGCTTCGAGCGGCTGCCCGGCAGCACCCTGTACGGCCTGACCGAACCGGACCGTGACCCGGTACGGCGCGGGGCGCAAGCGGTGCAGTCGTTGCGGGCCGCGCGGTACAGCGTCGCTTCCGACGTCGCGTACGACCTCCAGCCCTACACCCGGCTCGGTGCGGGCCGAGGTCTCCTCGACCGGCTGAAGGAACTTCCCGCTCCGGCGGTCTCCACCGTCGGGGAATCCGTGTCCATCTCAACCCGTGAGCTCGACGCCGTCTCTCCCTCCCACGGCAGCGGGCACTCCGATCCAATGCCCTCTGGTCAGCAGATCCGGGCGCAGGCCGCCACCGCAGTCTCTCCGGCCAGGGCAGGAACTCCGCAGCTGCGGCAACCCGCCGTCGACGTCGAGTACCGCCCTGCCCCCACCGCCCCGCAGCCGGTCCGCACCCGCTAGACCGCACGCACCAAGGAGCCATCCATGTCCCTTCAGCTCGAACCGGACGTCGCCTTCGGGATGCACCCCGACTTCGGGGTGGCCGCAGCCGTCTCGGACAACCGCCCGTTCCTGGACGAGATCCTTCGCAAGCACCACTTCCGGTACAGCGAGTACCTCGACGTCTACCTGCTGCCGGACGGCACTCCCCACAACACGGCGGTGCGGACCGTCGCCAACACCACCCGCGAATTCCAGGAGGCCGGTCTATCGGTCGCAGCCGACCCCAGGATCGTGATTCCGCCGCCAGTCCCGGCTCCGGTCGGTGTCCAGGCGCGGCCGACACGGCCGGGCCTGTCGCTGACCGCGCTGACCGGGGAGCTGCACGAGCTGCGCCGCGCCGTGGACGTCTCCGAGGTCTTGGGCGAGATCCTCGACGAGCACCACGGCGTAGTGCTCGACCTGGAGGAGTTCGTCGACACGGCCGCTGCCTGGTGCGAGCGGCTCGACACACCCAACGGTCGCGAACTGGGCCTTCACCTGCGCAGCATCGCCCATCACGTCGCCTTCCTCGGCGACCAGCTCGTCGGAGCCCAGATCGAGCTGTCCGTCATGCCCGACGCGACGCCCGAGAACGCCCCGCCCCTGGCCGACGTACCGCTGCCAGAGCGGCAGGAATGGCTCCGTGTCACGCACACCGCGCGAGCACGCGCCGCTGTCGCCTCGTCCCCCAACCGCCCGCCCAGCGCCCCGAAGCGCGAGAGCGAGGCGGCAGCGCCACGCCCTCAGACTGCCTCGGCCACCCCGAGTCGCACCCTCTGATTCCCTTTCCCGACACGCAAGGAGTCCGGCTCATGGCCGTGAAGAAGCTCTGGAGCATCGACCACGCCTGCGGTCACACCGCCGAGGCCGATCTCTCCGGCCGCGCAGCCGACCGGCGTGGCGGATACGCCCGCTGGCTCGCTGGCCGGGAATGCACCGGCTGCTGGCAGTCCTCCCGCAAGGAGGACACCGCGGCCAAGGCCGAGTGGCTCGCGACGCAGCGTGCCACCGAACAGGCCAGGGCCGAGGAGTGGTCGGAGCAGTACCGCATGCCCCCGCTGGACGGCACGGACCGCGCCGTCGCCTGGGCCACCCGCTGTCGCCACCAGCTCGTCTCCGCCGCGTACACCGAGCTCGTCGTCGAAGGAACGACGAGCGAGGCGGAGTGGACCGCCATCGAGGACGCAGCACGGCCCCTGACCCGTGCCGGCTGGTGGATCGACCAGCGCGACGCCGATCCCGTGGACCTGCCCGAACTGCTGGAAGCCGCCTCCGCGGGCGACCGGCCGTCCGAGAACCCGCACTTCTGAACGGAGACTCCACGATGCCCACCCCGCCCGACATCGCCATCACACGCCGTCCGACCGGTGAGGTCACCGCCGAGGGCGGAGACGAACTCGCCGCAACCCTCCTCAAGCGCGCAGGCTTCGTCATCGAGACGACACCGCGATCCTTCTGGCACCGCCTGCCCTGGGACATGGGCGAAGCCCGGGAGAACCAGATGGCCAGCCACGCGGCACGCATGCTCGCCGCCGTCGGCTACCGCGTCGGCCTCGGCCCCGATCTGCACATCGGCCTTCTCGCCACGCCCTCAGACCCACAGGGTGGGCGGGTTCACGGCCATCAGATTCTGCGGCTGACCGACGAACTCAACGGCGCCGAGACCTACGAGACTGCCGCAGATCTCGCCGATCACGTCCTCGACCCCCACGACGGTGTGCTCGTCCGCCTCAGCGAGTTCTTCGAAGCCGCCGCCGAGCAGGCCAAGGCATCCGAGTCCGACGCCGGCTGGGATCTTTCGTACGACTTCGCGGAGGCCGCCGCGACGCTGACCGACGTCGGCGAGGACCTGCGCGTCGCCGCCGAGCAGCTGCGTGAGCTCCACCGTCCGGCGAAACCGAGCTGGCAGGCGCGGGTCACCGACTACTTCGCGGCCGTCCCCTCCACCAAGCGCGCCGGAGCGTCCACCACCCCGACCACGACGTCAGCCACCACCCCACCATCCGCGCCGAAGCCGAAGCGGACGCGCTGACCAATCCCCTTCAGCAGAGAGGCCGTTCCATGTCGTTCCTGCACGAGGAGTACGGCACCGAAATCGAGATCTACCGCAAACCCTTGAGCACCGAGGTAGTCGCCGACTGCGACCACCCGCAAGCCCACAAGGTGCTCATCGCATGCGGCTTCGTGGAGAAGGTCCTTCATCCGCACTACGTCTGGCACCAGCTCCCCGAGGGACTGTCCGAGGAGGAACAGAAGCACCGGGCCACGCGCGCCGTGTGTCTGCTGCGCGCTCAGGACTTCGACGCGAACATCGCCGAGGATCTGATCTCCGAGGAGGCTGTCGCTTCCGCGCTCGACGAGGTCCGGCGACACCGGATCAGCGGCACGGCCATGTCCTCCTCACCGACCGACGGCGCCACCAGGGCCCTTGCGCAGCCGGACCTCACGACCTCGGCCGTAACACCTGCTCCCTCCTCCCCCACTCGCCACTGCCGTTAGGAGCCCCCTCGTGATCACCAGAAGAACCCGCCGGCCCCAGCTCACCGCCCCTCTCGCACCACGTATCGGGACCGCGCTTTGTCTCCTGCACGCACCAGCACGCCCTCGACCACCACCGGCACCGACTTCCTGCTGTACCTGATGCTGTCCGTAGCGGCCCTCGGCACGGGCGCCGGCACGCTGGCCTGGCTGTTCGGCAACGGCGCCAACACCGTCACCGGGTCGGGCCCCTGGGCCCCGTACGAACCGACTGCCGCGCTCCTGCACCCCCACGAGGTCTGGCCCCACCTCTCGCAGCCCGTCCTCGTCGGCGCCTGCTACGTCCTGCCCGCACTCATCCTCCTGGCCACCGCGCTGCTCGGCGTCAGGATGTGGCTGCGGCTACGAGGCAACCCCAAGGGACTGGCCGACCAACGCGATCTGGCCGACCTGATGCCGAAGAAGATCGCGGCCAAGGCGATCGACCTTCGCCCCAGTCTCAAGGGCACCCGGCCCAAGGACGTCGTACCCGATGACCGTGGTGTCCTGCTCGGCACGCTCGCGCCTGGCGCGCGCGAGGTCCGTTCCTCGTGGGAGGACGTGATCCTGGCGATCATGGCGCCCCGATCCGGGAAGACCTCCGGCCTGGCGATCCCGGCGATCCTGCGAGCGCCCGGACCGGTGCTGCTGACCTCGAACAAGGCGGCACGCGATGCCTACACCGCCACGCTCGCAGCCCGCGCCGACGCGGGCACGGTATGGACGCTTGATCCGCAGCGGATCGCCCACGCACCCCAGACGATGTGGTGGGACGTCCTCGCCGACGCCCGCGAACTCGCCGGGGCCCGCCGCCTGGCCGGGCACTTCGTGACCGCCTCCGTGGACGAGTCGAGTGCCGGCGACTTCTGGTCCACAGCCGCCGCGAACACGCTCACCGCACTGTTCCTCGCCGCGGCCCGCGACCATCGTCCTATCACCGACGTCCTGGCCTGGCTGGCCTCCCCGGCCGACCGCACCCCCATCGACCTCCTCCAGGACGCCGGCCTCGACGCGGTCGCCGCCCAGCTCCAGGGCACCGTGGCCGGCGCCGTCGAGACCCGCGACGGCATCTTCGAAACGGCGCGGCAGTACGCGAGTTGCCTGCTCGATCCGGCCATCGCCGCCTGGGTCACGCCGCCCAGCGGCCTCGGCAGGATTCACGAGTTCAAGCCGGAGGCGTTCGCCACCAGCCAGGACACCCTGTTCCTGCTGTCGAAGGACGGCGGCGGCTCCGCCTCGGCGATCATCGCCGCCGCTGCCGACGCGGTGATGCGCGCGGCCGTCATCCAGGCCGAGCGCGACGGCGGACGGCTGGACGCTCCGCTGCTCGCGATCCTCGACGAGGCCGCCAACGTGTGCAAGATCGCCGACTTGCCGGACCTGTACTCGCATCTCGGCTCCCGGGGCGTCATCCCGATCACGATCCTGCAGTCCTACCGCCAGGGTGTCCGGGTCTGGGGCGAGGCCGGGATGGACGCCCTGTGGTCCGCTGCGACGATCAAGCTCGTCGGGTCGGGCATCGACGACGCGGACTTCGCGGACAAGCTCAGCCGTCTGGTGGGCGATCACGACGTCCGTACGGTCTCGGTGTCGACCAGCGAGTCGGGTAAGTCCACCTCGGTGTCCATGCGCCAGGAGCGAGTGCTTCCGGCGGACGCGATCCGCGCCTTGCCGAAGGGTTCCGCCCTCCTGCTGGCCACCGGCATCCGTCCCGCGCTCCTTGGCCTCAAGCCCTGGTACCGGGAGCCGGACGCCGACCGGCTAGGCGCCGCGTCCGCCAAGGAGACCGCAGCGATCACCGAGCGCGCGCTGGCCAAGAACCTGCGCCGCGACGACTTCGGTCCGGCCGCATGACCCCGGTACTGCCAGGCCCCCGGCTGACGAGACCCGACGGAGTAATCCCCCACCTCCCTCCGCATTCCCCGGGCTCGCGCCCCGTCTCCTTGAGGTACTTCCATGTCCCACCCCGCCCCGTCCTGGGCTTCCGCCCGCCGGTCCGAACGCCTCGCCGGCACACCCGTCGTACGGCGTGGCGCCGACTGGTGGCTCGTCTCCCCATCCGGGTCCCTGCTCGCTCAGGACCCCGTGTTCACGGGTGAGCTGGACCGCTTCGCCGCAGACCTGGCGGCGGCCGACCGCGCGGTCGGCGAGATCCGCAACCACGGCAAGACAGCGCGCAAGGCGCGGTCATGACCCCGCTCGTCCACGCCGAGCAGGCCGTGCTGGGCGCGATCTTCCTTCAGCCCGGCCAGCTCGACCAGCTCTCGCCCTGGCTACGACCGGAACACTTCTCCCGTCCCGCGCACGGCGCGGTCTACGCCACGATGCTCCAGCTCAAGGCCGACGACCACCCCGCAGCGGCCACGGCGGCCGGCGCTCCCGTCCCGCTGGTCTGGGTGACCGACACGCTGCGGGAGGCGAGCACGCGGACCCGCGGGCTCACCGCCTCGTACCTGCACTCCCTCGTGTCGGCATGCCCACGCCCCGACCACGCCCCGGTGTACGGGCGGATGGTCCTGGAGGGCGCCATCCACCGGAGTGTCGCCGAGCACGCTGCCCGTCTTCACCAGGCTGCGCTCGCCGAAGAGCAGCAAGGCGCGGCGCAGGAAACTCTCCATCACGCCCAAGTCCTGTCTGACGTGTTCGCTGACCTCGCCCACCGTTGGGGCACCGATCCCCGTCCCGCCCAGCCGCCGGCCGCGTACGCGCCGCAGGCCGAGCGTCCACAGCCTGTGGGCGAGCAGGCGCTCGCCGACGAGGAGCTTCTCCTCGGGTGCCTGTCCTCCCGGCCCGACCAACTTCCCGCCGTGGTGCGGTGGCTCCAGCCCGGTGACTTCGCCGACCCCGGCCACCAGCAGATCTATCGCGCCCTCGGCGCCCTGCACCATCGCGGCGAGCCCATCGACCAGCTGACCGTGCTGTGGGAGACCCAGCGTCGCGGCGCTCTCGCCGACGGAACCCTCGGTCCCGAACGCGTGCTGCGGATCTGCGATCCGCTGACGGGCGGGGCCGCCGAGCACTTCGGCGAGCAGATCGTCCAAGCCTCCTTGGTCCGCACAGCAGCCGTCACCGCCCAGCAGGTCCGTGCCCTGGCCGACCGGGACGAGCTCGCGCCTGGGCAGCTCATCAGCTACGCCCTGCACACCCTCGGGCCGCTGGACGACGTCCGCCGCCGCCTGCGCATCCCACACGGCGACGAACCCGGTCCGCGTCGGTCCGTCAGCCGGCCCGGCGCACCGCCACCTGCCGCCCGGATCGACGCCGCCCGCGCCCGCAGCCGCCTCGCGGACACCCCGACGCCCTGGGCACCGACCCCCGCCGTCTCACGCCCCGCGTCTGCCGACCGTCACAACCACCGGAGTCCGTCATGACCGATCACACAGGCCGAGCTGGCCTGGAGAAGGACGAGCTGTACGCGGTGGCCCAGGAGTTCGAGCTGCTCCGCTCCCGGATCGTCCCCTCATACACGCAGAGCTCCCTGCCCGATCTCGTCACCGCGTCCCGTCATCTCGGCGCACTGACGGGTCTGGTGAAGGACCTGTCCGACGAGGTCCTCTTCCGCGCCACCGACAGCGACCCCGGACTCGACTTCGGCCCCGTCATCGCCGCCTACACCAGCGCCTCTGCCCCGGCCGGACGCGCCATGACCCACTACACCGCAGCCTTCGAGCAGCTCGGATTCCTGCGCAGGTACGCGGAAGCCCCGGCGTCGGCGGACCTTCGCGATGTTTGCCGGGCCGCGTTCGACGTCGTGCAGGACCGGCTGGACCTCACCGTGGACTCGCTGCAGGAAACCTTCCTCACGCTGCGGCGCGGCGCCGACCGGATCGACGGCACCCCACCTCGCGTCCTCGCCGCCCTGAGCCGCTCGGCACGCCCCACGAACTCGATCTACCGCGTTCCGGCAGAGTCTCCCTGCGCCAGGCCGGTCCGCCTCGCCTACACCCCGGTACCCCGCCATGCGCGCTGACCGCCCCATGCCGTCGGCCTCGCCGTCGATCGGGAGCCTGTGTTCCGGATACGGCGGCCTGGATCTCGGTGTCCAGGCCGCCCTCGGCGGAACGGTCGCCTGGCACGCCGAGATCGATCCGGGCCCGGCCCGGATCCTGTCCCGCCACTGGCCAGGCGTGCCCAATCTCGGGGACATCACGGCCGTGAACTGGGCCGACGTCCCGAAGGTATGCGTCCTGACCGCGGGTTTCCCCTGTCAAAGACGTCTCGGTCGCCGGCCGTCGCGCCGGACTGGCTGATGGCACCCGGTCCGGCCTGTGGCACCACGTCGTCCGTGCCATCGAAGCGCTCAACCCCTGTCTGGTGGTGATCGAGAATGTCCGAGGACTGCTCACCTCCCCCGCCGGTTCCCCTGGCGACGTGGAACCCTGCCCGTGGTGTCTGGGAGACGCCGCAGGCCAGCCTGCTGTGCGCGCACTCGGTGCCGTACTCGGATCCCTGGCCGACCTCCGGTTCGATGCGCGCTGGTGCGTGCTTCGCGCCTCTGACGTCGGCGCCCCGCACCGGCGCGAGCGGGTCTTCCTCGTTTATCTGGACAGTGTCGCCTCAGAGGACGGGCAATTTCGCCCGATCGAGTGTGCCCGGTCAGC
>NZ_JBHUYJ010000148.1:0-14121 GCF_042668715.1 Streptomyces sp. NPDC057271 | reverse complement strand
GGCCATGCGCCGCGCCATGCAGGCCGGCGACGGCGAGCTCAAGCTCAGCGGCCTCGGCGTCCAGCGCGACTTCGTCGACGTACGCGACGTCGCCCGCGCCGTCCACGCGGCCTCGCTCTCCGCCGCCCAGGGCGTCGTCAACATCGGCACCGGGCGCGCCGTCAGGCTCCGCGACGCCGCCGCCGTCCTCGCCAGGGTCGCGGGCTACGCCGGGACCCTGAACGAACTCGACGGCCCGCCCCAGCGGCCCGTCATCGGCGCCCCGCGCACCGAGAGCATCGCCGAGCAGCTCGCCGCAGCGCCCTATCCGTACCCCGACGGCTGCGGCGGCTGGCAGCAGGCCGATGTACGCACCGCCCGCGACCGGCTCGGCTGGCGGCCCCGGATCAACCTCGAGGAATCCCTCGCCGACATCTGGATGGAGGCGGCGTGTCGCATCTGACCACGCCCACGACGCCCGTGGGCGCCGTCGAGGAGCAGCAGATGGGCGTGGGCGTCCCCGGCTACGCCCACCCGTTGCTCGCACCCGTCGAATGGGCCGAACTGACCCGTCCCGGCACCCCTCTGCACTGGGCCGTGCTCAACGTCGCCGAGGGGCCGGGGGACCGGCCCGACCCGCACTGCCTGGAGGCGGCGGGCCGGCTCACGAACGCGGGCGTGAAGGTCCTCGGCCATCTGGACCTCCGTCACGGCTCGCGCGACTTCGGGGAGATCGTCTCGGAGGCCCACCGCTTCCTCGACTGGTACAAGGTCGACGGGTTCTGTCTGGACCGTTCCCCCACCGACCGGGCGGACCTGCCCGAGGTGAGACGCGTCACGGCGACCCTGGAGGCGGTGCTGGACGGCGAGGCGCACCTCGTCCTGAGCCACGGCACCCATCCGTACCCGGGCTATGCCGAGGCCGCCGACCAGCTGGTCACCTTCTCCGGGGCGTGGACCGAATACCGCTGGTCGCAGGTGGCCGAGTGGACGGCCGAATACCCGCCGGAGAAGTTCGTCCATCTCGTCCACGGGGTGCCGCGCAGTCATCTCGACGAGGCGATGCGGATCGCCCGCTGGCAGGGCGCGGGCACGATCTTCTTCACCGACCACACGGGTCATCCCGGTCGCACCGACCGGTTCGGACAGATCGGTGCTTTCCAGACACTGCCCGGCTACTGGGACGAAATCGTCTCGCGCATTGGACCGGGTGTCTCGGAATGAGGAGGGCCGTGGCAGTGTTACGGGGAGAACAACCGTACTGACATACCGACCAACGGAGTCCCCGTGTCGCTGCCACCCCTGGTCGAGCCGGCTGCCGAGCTCACCGTAGACGAGGTCCGCAGGTACTCCCGCCACCTGATCATCCCGGATGTCGGGATGGACGGGCAGAAGCGGCTGAAGAACGCCAAGGTGCTCTGTGTGGGCGCCGGTGGCCTCGGTTCGCCGGCCCTCATGTACCTGGCCGCGGCCGGTGTCGGAACGCTCGGCATCGTGGAGTTCGACGAGGTCGACGAGTCGAACCTGCAGCGCCAGATCATCCACAGCCAGGCGGACATCGGCCGCTCCAAGGCGGAGTCGGCCAAGGACTCCGTCCTCGGCATCAACCCGTACGTGAACGTGATCCTGCACGAAGAGCGGCTCGAGGCCGACAACGTGATGGACATCTTCAGCCAGTACGACCTGATCGTCGACGGCACGGACAACTTCGCCACCCGCTACCTCGTCAACGACGCGTGCGTGCTCCTGAACAAGCCGTACGTCTGGGGCTCGATCTACCGCTTCGACGGCCAGGCCTCCGTCTTCTGGTCCGAGTACGGCCCCTGCTACCGCTGCCTCTACCCGGAGCCCCCGCCGCCGGGCATGGTCCCCTCCTGCGCCGAGGGCGGCGTCCTGGGCGTGCTCTGCGCGTCCATCGGCTCCATCCAGGTCACCGAGGCGATCAAGGTCCTGGCCGGCGTGGGCGACCCGCTGGTCGGCCGGCTGATGATCTACGACGCCCTGGAGATGCAGTACCGCCAGGTGAAGGTCCGCAAGGACCCGAACTGCGCGGTCTGCGGCGACAACCCGACCGTCACCGAACTCATCGACTACGAGGCCTTCTGCGGCGTCGTGTCCGAGGAGGCCCAGGAGGCGGCGCTCGGCTCGACGATCACTCCCAAGCAGCTCAAGGAGTGGATCGACGAGGGCGAGAACATCGACATCATCGATGTCCGTGAGGTCAACGAGTACGAGATCGTCTCGATCCCGGGTGCGCGGCTGATCCCGAAGAACGAGTTCCTGATGGGCACCGCCCTCCAGGACCTGCCGCAGGACAGGCGGATCGTCCTGCACTGCAAGACGGGTGTCCGCAGTGCGGAGGTCCTCGCCGTGCTCAAGTCCGCGGGATTCGCGGACGCGGTGCACGTCGGCGGCGGCGTGATCGGCTGGGTGCACCAGATCGAGCCCGAGAAGCCGGTCTACTAGGACGCGAGACCGTGTGAGGAAGGGCCCGGACCCATGTGAGGTCCGGGCCCTTCCGTCTGCCCGGCCGGGAACCGCCGGCGCGGCTAGGAACAGCGCTTGCCGTACGCCGGGACCTCGCCGTCGAGCAGATAGGCGTCGACCGTCTTCGTCACGCACGAGGACGTGCCGTAGGCGCCGTGCCCCTCGCCCTCGTTGCTGACCAGGATGCCGACGCCGGAGCCCAGCTCCTTCGCCATCCGCTCGGCGCCCTCGTACGGCGTCGCCGGGTCACCGGTCGTGCCGACGACCAGGATCGGACCCGCGCCGGCGGCGCTCACGTCCTGGTCGGCCCGCTCGCCCTTCACCGGCCACCGCGCGCACCAGCCGGCCGTGTCCCAGGCCAGGAAGGCGCCGAAGACGGGTGAGAGCCCGCGGAACTCGGGGAGCAGCGCCTTCGCCTGCGCGCCCGTGGGGCGTTCGCTGGAGTCGGCGCAGGAGATCGCCCGCTGGGAGTGGGACTGGGTGCCGTAATGGCCCTTCTCGTCCCGGTCGTTGTACCAGTCGGCGAGGCGCAGCAGCTCCGAGCCGTCGCCGCGCTCGGCCTTCTCCAGGGCGGAGGTGAGCAGGGGCCAGTTGCTCTGCGCGTAGAGCGTGATCGCGATGCCCGTGACGGCCAGGCCCTCGGTCAGCGTGCGGTCGCCGACGCGCAGCGGCTCCCGGTCCAGCCTCTCCAGGAGCCGGACGGTCCGGGCGGTGCCCTCGGCGGGACTCTCGCCGGTGCTCTTGAAGTAGTTGTCCAGAGCCCGCTGGAAGCCGATGGTCTGGTTCCTGGCGTGTCCCGTGCCGTCGGCCGTCGGGTCGACCACCGCGTCGAGGACGGTCCTGCCGACGCGCGAGGGGAAGAGGTGGGCGTAGGCGGCGCCGAGCTGGGTGCCGTAGGAGATGCCGAAGTAGTTCAGCTTGTCGTCGCCGAGGACGTGCCGGATCAGGTCCAGGTCGCGGGCGGTGTTGCTCGTGGTGGTGTGCGGGATGACCGTGCCGGAGCGGCGGGCGCAGCCCGCGCCGAAGGAGGCGCCGTCCTCGATGAACGCGGCCTCCTCGGCCGCCGTGTCCGGTGTGACGTCCGTACTCTCGGCGGCGGCGAGTTCCCGGTCGTCCCGGCACACCACGCCGGCGCTCCGCGCGACGCCGCGCGGGTCGAAGCCGACGAGGTCGTAACGGCGGTTCAGGTCGCCGTACTCCCGGGCCGCGCGGGGGAGGATGTCGACGCCCGAGGCGCCCGGTCCGCCGAAGTTGAAGAGCAGCGAGCCGATCCGCCCGCTCCTGTCGCGGGCCTCCTTGCGGATCAGCGCGATCCCGATCGTCTCGCCGTCGGGCCGGGCGTGGTCCAGCGGGACCCGGACATCGGCACAGCGCCAGTCGGCGCCGGGCTTCTCGCCGCCCTCGGGGGCCGCGCAGGGCTTCCACGAGGGGCGTTGCCCGGTGAGCGAGGCGGGGAGCGTGACGGAGGGCCGTGCGGAGGGCGAGGCGGCACCCTGCGACGGCTTGGCGTCGGTGGCCGTCGGGTCGGTGGGGGCGCCGGGGCCCGCGCAGCCGGCGGCCAGCACTCCGGTGACGGCCAGCGCCGCCACCCGTATCCGTATGGACATGTCGCGCAACCCCCGTGATCCGTACCGGAAAGCCGCCATCCTAGGCTGCCCGCGGGGGGCTACCTGCAGACGGTCCCGGAGGCCGGCACCTTCCCGTCCAGGAAGTAGGCGTTGACGGTGTTCTGCACGCACGCGTTGCCGCCGTTGTACGCGCCGTGGCCCTCGCCCTCGTACGTCAGCTCCACGCCTACGCCCTTGCCGAGCGCGTTCACCATCGCGCGCGTGCCCTCGTACGGCGTCGCCGGGTCGCCCGTCGTGCCGAGCACCAGGATCGGGGCGGAGCCGGGCGCGGAGACGTCGGGGTGCTCCCAGGTGCCCGGGACCGGCCACTGGGAGCAGCTCGACAGTCCCCAGCCCATGTAGGAGCCGAAGACGGCCGAGGTCTCGCGGAACTCGGGGAGCCGTTCCTTGGCCTGGCCGAGGGTGTAGCGCTCCTTGAAGTCGACGCAGTTGACGGCCGCGTTGGCCGCCTGGATGTTGCTGTAACTGCCGTTCTGGTCACGTCCGTTCATGGAGTCGGAGAGGGCGAGGAGCAGTGCGCCGTCGCCGCCGTCGGCCGCGTCGAGACCCTGCTCCAGGTACTGCCAGAACTCCTTGGAGTACAGCGCCTGCGCGATGCCGTTGGTGGCCTGCGTCTGGGTGAGGTCGCGGTCCCCGATCCCGGGGATGGGCTTCTTGTCGAGTTCGGCGAGGAGGGCGAGGATGTACGCCTCGATCTCGTCGGCCGTCGAGCCGGGCAGCGTGCACTCGTCGCCGCGCTCCACGCAGTCCTTCGCGAAGTTGTCCAAGGCGAGCTGGAAGCCCCTGGCCTGGCCGAGGGCGCCCTCCTCGGTCCCGGATTCCGGGTCGACGACGGCGTCGAACAGGGCGCGGCCGACGTTCTCCGGGAACATGTGCGCGTACACGCCGCCGAGTTGCGTGCCGTACGAGATGCCGAAGTAGTGGAGTTTGTCGTCGCCCAGGACCTGGCGCATCAGGTCCATGTCCCGGGCGGCGTTCTCGGTGCCGACGTGGGGCAGCATCTCGCCGGACTCCTTCTCGCAGCCCTCGGCGTACCTCTTCTGCGCCTCGGAGAGGGTGCGCTCCTCGGCGGCGTCGTCCGGCGTGAAGTCCATGGCGTAGTAGGCGTCCAGCTCGCTGTCGGTCAGGCACTGGACGGGCTCGCTGCGGCCGACGCCCCGGGGGTCGAAGGAGACCAGGTCGTAGCGGGAGCGGAGCTTCTCGTAGTCCGGGGCGAAGGACGGCAGGCCGGTGACGCCGGAGCCGCCTGGGCCGCCGAAGTTGTAGATCATGGAGCCGATCCGGTCGGCCCGGTCGCGGGCAGGGGCGCGGATCAGGGCCAGCTCGATGGTCTCGCCGTCCGGCTCGGAGTAGTCGAGCGGGGCGTCCATGAACGAGCACTCCCAGGGGGTGCCACCGGGCAGCGGCGAGGGTGCGGGGCCGCCACCCTCGGCGGGGGACGGGGGCGGGCAGGGCGCCCATTCCAGCGTCTGCGTGGTGAGCTCGGTGAGATCCGTGGGCGCGCCGGAGGTGGTGCCGCCGTTGTCGTCGCTGTCCGAACATCCTGTGGCCCCGGCGGCGAACAACACGGTGGTCGCGAGGAGCAGAGCGGCGCGCTGCGCGGCGGAGTTCGGCATGAACCCATGGTGAGCCGTACGAACCACCCCCGCGCGGGGGAGCACCCACACGGGTGTCGCACGGGATCTCGGCGTCGTGGCGGCCGAGGGGCCGCCCCGCCCCGCCCCACCGCCGTCCGGGCCAGGGGGTGTCCCCTGACCCGGACCGCCAGGGGCGTCCCCTAGAGAGCCCCCCGCTTCGTCAGCCAGTTGAAGCACAGCCACCCCGGCAGCACCGGCAGCCAGAGCGTCAGGAGCCGGTACAGCAGTACCGCGGGGGTCGCGACCTCCAGCGGGAGGCCGACCGCGACCAGACCGAACGTCAGCGCACCCTCGACCGCGCCCACACCGCCCGGCGTGGGAGCCGCCGAACCGAGCGCGTTGCCGGCCAGGAAGACGACCGCCACGCTCGCGTAGCTCAGCCCCTGGCTGTCGTGCCCGAAGGCCCGGATGGACGCGTCGAGGCAGAGCACGAACACACCGGTCAGCAGCAGCATCCCGCCGATGCCCGTCAGCAGCTTCAACGGCCGCTGGAGCACGTCCAGCATGCGCGGCACGACACCCGCGAACAGCGACCGCAGCCGCGTCGAGACGAACTTCCGCATGAACGGGATCGCCGTCACCACGAGCACCAGCACCGCCACCGTCAACAGTCCCGCGATGACCGTCCGCGACGGGGTGAACGACTGCGACTTCTCCGTACCCGTCAGATAGCCGAAGGCGAGCAGCAGCAGGATGTGCGCCCCGAGCCCGAAGAGCTGCGACGCGCCGACGCTCGCCACCGCGAGCCCCGGTCGCACACCCGAGCGCTGGAGGAACCGCGTGTTCAGCGCCACACCACCGACCGCCGCCGGAGCGACGATCTTCACGAACGACCCGGCCACCTGCGCGATCACCGTGCGCCAGAACCCGACCCGCTCCGGTACGAAGCCGAGCAGGCTCATCGCGGCGGCGATGTAGCTCAGCGCCGAGAACAGCACCGCGGCCGCCACCCACCGCCAGTCGGCGGAGCTGATCGTCGACAGCGGTGTCCGGGCGATCTGCGAGAGCAGGAAGTACGCGGCGACGGCGCCGGCGATGAGACTGATGAGGGTCCGCGGCTTGATCCGCTCCAGCCGGACCGGTTCGACCGGCGCCTGCGGACGGATCAGCAGCACCTGCCGGCGGATCTGCGCCAGCAGATCCTCCTCACGGGCGTCGTCGAGCGCCTCGTCGATAGCCCGCTTCTCGGCCTGCTTCTCCGCCTTCTCCAGCTTCCGGTCGGACTTGCGCTCCGCCTTGAGCTCGGTGGCGGTCGCGGCCTCCGGCGCGGCCGCCGCGGCCTCCGCCCGGGCCCGCTTCGCTTCCTCCGAGGCCGCGAGGACGGCCTCGCGCTCCCGCTTCGACCGCTCCCTCGCCAGACGTCTGAGCGTCGCGCGCGTGGAGCGGCTCAACGCGATCGGCTGGAGGAGGGGGAGGCAGTCGGCGATGGCGTCCGGGCCGAGGATCTCCACGGCTCCGGCGACCGCTCGCTCGGCGCCGACCCGCAGACCGAGGGTGGTGAGCAGCTGGGCGATGTCCATCCGCAGGACCAGGTCGCCGGCGGCGATCTCACCGCCCCGCAGATCGGTCAGGATCACCTTGCCGGAACGATCCACCAGAATCGCGTCCCCGGCCAGCCGCCGGTGCGCGATCCGGCGCGACTGCAGCGCGCGCACCTGGCGCCAGGCGCTGCGCACCAGCTCGTCGGTGATCTCCTCGTCGTCCAGGGAGTCCAGGGTCCGGCCGCCCAGGTGCTCGTAGACGAGCATCACGGCGTCCGGACCGAGTTCGGAGGTGGCGATCAGCTTGGGCGCGTTGGCTCCGGCGGCGATCGCCGCGTACGCGAGCAGTGCCTCCTGCTCCAGCGCCTGGCGCAGCGAGACGATCGAGCGGCGGGTGGTGATCGCCCGCAGGGTCAGTCGTCGCCACGCCCGGTAGAAGAAGCCGTGCGCCTGCTGCTCACGGTCCACGACCGTGACGTCGAGCGGCTGCCCCTCCTCCAGCGTGACGATGTACCGGCGGCCCCGGTCCCCGCTGTCGGCGGAGTCGGGCACGCCCGCGCCCTCGGCGCGCAGCGCCGTGACCGGCCGGAACCCGACCCGGCGCAAGCCGGCGAGGAGGGTCTGACCGGTGGGGCGGACGTTCGGCGAGCCGACCGCGTACAGCGTCCCGTACGCGACGGTCCAGCCGATCAGCACGGTCAGGATGATCGAGAACGCGGTGGTGTACCCGGCGACCAGCATCGTGAACGCGTCGAGCAGCAGCACCGCCCAGAGGCTCACCCGCCAGCGCGGCCGGCGGGCCATGCCGACGGCCGTCATGTACGCGATGACGGGCGCGAGGTAGTTGTGCACCGGGTCGGTGAGCCCGCCCCCGGTCGCGGGCTGGGTCAGCGCGTCCTGGATGGTGCCGGGCGCGGCCTTGGCGACCCAGAGGTCGGTGGCGAGGGTGACTCCGTGGGCGAGGACGGCGGCGAGGACGCCGTCGGCGATCCGCAGCCCGTCCCGCTTGATCAGCCGCTCGATGGCGAAGGCGACCGGCACGAGGAGCACGGCGATGCTGGAGACCAGTCCGGCGATCTTGACGAAGACGTCGGGGGCGCCGCCGGCGCCCTTGTTGATGTCCTCCTCAAGACCGGAGGTCGTGCCGTGGGCGAAGGCGGCGATGGCGATGACCAGCGCGATCACGACGACACCGATGAGCAGCCGCATCAGGTCGGAGGGGCGGTGCACCCGGGCGGCGAGCAGGGGCTCGTCCTGGGAGACGTGCTCGCTGGGCTCGCCCTCGGCGACGGTGTTGGGGAGGAGCTCGGGCGACGGGCCGTGCGCGTGACCGCGGCCGTGCCCGTGTCCCCGGCGGCCGCCGGGGACGGTCTCGGGGGCGCTCTCGGGGGCGCTCTCAGGGGTGGGCGTGCCGTGGGCGGGCATGCCGCGGCGCGCCTCCTCCTCAGGAGGCTGAGCGTCGGGCCCCATCACCATGTCCGTCTCTGCCTGTGTCGTACGTACCGCACGTTCGGCGTCTTGTACGAATTCTTGTTCTTCTTGTTCGTCTTGTCGCTCTTGATCTCGTATCACCAGTCACCGCCCGGACGATGGTGGCATGAAGCGGCGCTCTCCGGAGGCAACGGGGCACTGTCGGTGGGGTGAGGCAGGATGGGGCGGATGAGCGTGGAGGAGATTCCGGAGTACGCGGAGCGGGTCCTCGAGGTCGCGGAGCTGATCCCGTCCGGCCGCGTGATGACCTACGGCGACGTGGCCGAATGGCTGGGCGAGGGCGGGCCGCGCCAGGTCGGCCGGGTGATGGGCCTCTACGGTTCCGCGGTGCCGTGGTGGCGTGTGGTGCGCGCGGACGGCACGCTGCTGCCGGGCCACGAGCTGCGTGCCCTCGGCCACTACCGGGACGAGGGCACCCCCCTGCGCGAGGCCGGGCGCTCCGCCGAGGGGCATGTGCCCAAGCTCGACATGCGGCGGGCGCGCTGGGACGGCACAGGCGGTGCGCACGACATGGGCGGTGCGGACGAGGCGGGCGGTGCGGACGAGGCGCCGCGTGCGGGAACTCACACGTGACAGCTCCACCCCTGACCGGACGGGCCGGGCGGCCCGATGACGGTACGGAGGCCCGTACGGAGTACGGCACGGGTCCCCTCCGTATCCCGTAACGTCGTCGTTCGCCCCGTACACCTCTCCGCCTCTCCCACACACTTCGCTCAGGACCGGTCGATCCACGTGAGTTCCTCCTCCACCACCCGGCGTACGCCGTACCAGGGGCGGACCACGGGCGCGTACCGGCTGGTGCGTACCGCCCCGGAGCGGGTGGATCCCCCTGTGCTTGACGCAGCGCAGCGGGAAGTGGTTGACCACGCGGGCGGACCGCTTCTGGTCCTGGCCGGGCCGGGCACCGGAAAGACGACGACGCTGGTGGAGGCGGTCGCCGCCCGGATCGAGAAGGGTACGGACCCGGAGCGGATCCTCGTCCTCACCTTCAGCCGCAAGGCGGCGGTGGAGCTGCGCGACCGGATGGCGACGCGCATCGGAGGGGGCGAGCACGCAGGGCTCTCCGGCAAGGGGGGCGGTGCGCGACGGGTGGGCGGGCTACGGCCGCCGCAGGCGACCACCTTCCACTCGTACTGCTACGCCCTGATCCGCGCGCACCAGGACGCCGAGCTCTTCGCCGAACCGCTGCGGCTGCTGTCGGGCCCCGAGCAGGACCTCTTCGTACGCGAGCTGCTCGCGGGCCAGCTCGACCTGGAGAAGTCCGGCCTCGCGGGGATCCGCTGGCCCGACGAACTGCGCGCCTGCCTGACCACGCGCGGCTTCGCCGACGAGGTACGGGCGGTCCTCGCGCGCTCCCGGGAGCTGGGGCTGGGACCGCGGGCGCTGGCGGAGTTCGCCCAGCGGGTGGGGCGGCCGGACTGGAAGGCGGCGGCCGGCTTCCTGGCGGAGTACCTGGACGTCCTGGACCTCCAGGGGGTGCTCGACTACACGGAGCTGGTGCACCGGGCGGTGCTGCTGTCGGAACGGACGACGCTGCCCGACTACGACGCGGTCTTCGTCGACGAGTACCAGGACACGGACCCGGCGCAGGTGCGGCTGCTGAGGGCGCTGGCGGGCGGCGGAAGGACGGTGGTCGCCTTCGGCGACCCCGACCAGTCGATCTACGCGTTCCGGGGCGCCGACGTGAACGGCATCCTGGACTTCCCCGACGCGTTCGCGGGCGTGGACGGCCGGCCGGCTCAGGTCCGGGTTCTGACGCGGTCCCGGCGCTCGGGCGAGAAGCTGCTCGGCGCGACGCGCGAGCTGACGCGGCGGATGCCGCTGACACGGCTGCCCGCGGACAAGGTGCGCGCGCACCGCGAGCTGGGGGCGGTGCGCGGCGGCGGCCGGGTGGAGGTCTTCACGTACCCCACGGCCTCCACGGAGTCGGACAACATCGCCGACCTCCTGCGCCGCGCGCATCTGGAGGACGGCGTCCCCTGGCACGACATGGCGGTCCTCGTCCGGGCGACGGCCTCCGTCCCCGCCCTGCGGCGAGCCCTCACCTCGGCGGGCGTCCCCCTGGAGACCGACACCGCAGACACCCCCCTCCGCCACGAACCGGCGGTCGCCCCCCTCCTCCTCGCCCTCCGCGCGGCGGCCACACCCGAACGGGACGGACAGAACCCGCGCCCGGAGCCCGCCGTCCCCGCCCCGGCCGCGCCCGACACCGACCAGCCCGGCACCAACTCCGTCACCGCCGGCCAGCCCGGTACGGACCCCGGCGGCGCCGACCGGCGCGGCCCGGACGCGCTCGGTCCGGACGAGTCCGGCGCCGACCGGCTGCCCGGTACGGACGCGCCCGGCACCAACCCCGTCGATGCCGACCTGCCCGGGGCGAACCTCGGCGGCGCCGACCAGCCCGGTACCAGCCCCGTCGGCACCGACCAGTCCGGGGCGAACCCCGTCGGCGGCGACCGGGGGGACGCGGGGTGGCTCGGGGTCGAGGTTGCGCTGGCGCTTCTCGCTTCGCCGCTCGCCGGGACGGATCCTGCCGATCTGCGGCGGCTCGGGCGTGCCCTGCGGGACGAGGAGCGGGCCGGTGGCAACAAGATGCCGCCGCCCTCCGACGTCCTGCTCGCCCGCGCGCTCGCCGAGCCCGAGCGGCTCGTCGCGCACGACCAGTCGTACGCCCGGGGCGCCAGGCGGCTCGGGGAGCTGCTCCAGCAGGCCCGTCGCCGTCTTGCCGCCGGCGGGACCGCCGAAGAGGCGCTCTGGCTGCTCTGGAACGGCACCCCGTGGTCCGGCCGCCTGGAGCGCGCCGCGCTCCGGGGCGGCGCGGCCGGCCGCAACGCCGATCGCGACCTCGACGCCGTCTGCGCGCTCTTCGAGACCGCCGCACGCGCCGAGGACCGCGTCGGCGGGCGCGGCGCCCTGAACTTCCTCGAGGAGCTCGACGCCCAGGACATCGCCGCCGACACCCTCTCCAGGCGGCAGTCCCGCCCCGACGCCGTCCGCCTGATGACCGCCCACCGCTCCAAGGGCCTCGAATGGGGCCTCGTCGTCGTCGCCGGTGTCCAGGAGGGCCTCTGGCCCGACCTGCGGCGGCGCGGTTCGCTCCTGGAGGCGGACCGTATCGGCCGTGACGGCCTCGCCGAGCCCCTCACTCCCGGCGCCCTCCTCGCCGAGGAGCGCCGCCTCTTCTACGTCGCCGCCACCCGCGCCCGCGACCGGCTCGTCGTCACCGCCGTCAAGGCCCCCGCCGACGACGGCGACCAGCCCTCCCGCTTCCTCACCGAACTCGGCGCCGAACCCAAGGACGTCGCGGGCCGCCCCCGCCGCCCCCTCGCGGTGGCCGCGCTCGTCGCCGAACTGCGCGCCACCACCGTGGACCCGGCCGCCTCCGAGGCGCTCCGCGCCGCCGCCGCACAGCGCCTCGCACAGCTCGCCGCGCTCACCGACGACGAGGGCCAGCCGCTGGTCCCGGCCGCCCACCCGGACCGCTGGTGGGGCCTGTTCGAGCCCACCCGCAGCCGGGTTCCGCTGCGCGATCGGGACCACCCCGTCGCCCTCTCCGGCTCGGCGCTCGACCAGCTCGCCAACACCTGTGCCCTCCAGTGGTTCCTCGGCCGTGAGGTCAAGGCCGCGGCCCCGGCGACGGCCGCCCAGGGCTTCGGCAACGTCGTCCACGTCCTCGCCGACGAGGTCGCCTCCGGCCGTACCCCCGCCGACCTCGACGTCCTCATGGCGCGGCTCGACTCGGTCTGGGACGCGCTCGCCTTCGACGCGCCCTGGAAGTCCGGGCAGGAGAAGGAGCACGCGCGCGTGGCGCTCGAACGTTTCCTGCGCTGGCACGTGACGGACCGCGGCGGCCGCACACCCGCCGCCACCGAGCACGAATTCGACGTGACCCTCGAAGCCGGTGCGTACGAGGTCCGGATCCGGGGCTCCATGGACCGCGTGGAGACCGACGAGCACGGCCGCGCGTACGTCGTCGACTTCAAGACCGGTAAGTCCGCGCCCACCAGGGACGAGGTCGCGCACCACCCGCAGCTCGCCGTCTACCAGCTCGCGGTACGCGAAGGAGCCCTCGACGAGGTCTTCGACGGCCACCGCCCCGAGCCCGGCGGCGCCGAACTCGTCCAGCTCCGCCAGCCCGCCCCCAAGAAGGAGGGCGGGGACACGCTCCCGAAGGTCCAGGCGCAGGAGCCCCTCGCGGGGGAGTGGGTCGGCGACCTCCTGGCCACCGCGGCCGGCCGTGTCCTCGACGAGCGCTTCACCCCCACCACCGGCCAGCACTGCACGCACTGCACGTTCCGGTCCGCGTGCAGCGCCCAGCCCGAGGGCCGCCACATCGTGGAGTAGCGCTCCCGGCGAGCGGAAGCGGGGAGGGGGACGGGAGCGAGAGCGGGAGTCCGCACCGGCGAAGTCGCGGGCCCACGCGGCGGGGCTCACCCTGGTGGGTGAACGGGGAATCCGCGAGGAGGCTCGCATGGCGCCGTCCACCCACCACAGGGCCCGTACCGCGGCGGCCGCCGTCTGCACGGCGGCGGCGGTCGCGACGGCGGGGTTCGCCGGCCCCGCCGCCTGGGCGCAGGCGGCCCCGCCGCCGGTCGTGGCGCCCTCCCTCGCCCCCACCCCCGACCCCTTCGAGAACCTCACGCCCGACGCGATCGCCGACCGGGCAGTCCAGGCCACCCAGTCCGCGACCTCCCTGCGCATGGCCGGGCGGGTCGTGTCCGAGGGGCAGCCCCTGGACCTCGACATCGCCCTCGACGACGAGAGCAACTGCACGGGGCTGATGAAGGTGGACGGCGGCACCGGCGAACTGCGCCAGGCCGACCGGATCACGTATCTGAAGGGCGACGCGACGTTCTGGCGGGTCTCCATGACCTCCCAGGGCGTACCCCCGCCCCAGATCGACGCGACGATCCAGCTCGTCCAGGGACGCTGGCTGAAACTCACACCCGGGCAGCCCGGCGGCAGCGATCTGAGCGGGGTCTGCGACCTGGACGCCGTGCTGGGCGACCTCGGCGGCGAAAGGGACGACCGCAAGGGCATGACCCGGGGGCCGGACGCCGAGGTCGAGAACGCCCCCGTCGCCACTCTCGTGAAGAAGGAGCCGGGCGGCGAGACGACGACGGTCTCCGTCGCGCAGGAGGGCAAGCCCTACATCCTCAAGATCGTCAAGGCGGGCGGAGAGGAGCCGAGCACGCTCGTCCTCTCCGACTACGACAAGCCCGTCAAGGTCGTCGTACCGCCGGCGGACGAGACGGTGGACATCGCGAAGCTGGACCAGGGCACGCGTACCTGAGCGTGCGGCCCCGCCGCCCGCGGCGGTCGGCGCTGATGCTCCTATTGCTGTCAAGCGGCTTGGAGCCACTTGCGGTAGGCGTGAGTGAGGTCGTCGTCCCTGCTGAGTCCTCTTTCGAGCCTGGA
>NZ_JBHUYJ010000147.1:0-14634 GCF_042668715.1 Streptomyces sp. NPDC057271 | reverse complement strand
TTCAAGCCCACCTCCTCGCACTACTCGGCATCGACGAAACCCGCCCCCGCTGGCTGGACACCTGAAACACCATGTGCGAAGTCCGGGCCTAGACGGTCGGCGAGGCCTCGTGTGGCGTCGGCTCCAGGAGGCGGAGACGGTGGGCCAGGGCGGCGGCCTCGCCTCGGCCGGAGACGCCCAGCTTGGCCAGGATGTTGGAGACATGGACGCTCGCCGTCTTCGGGGAGATGAAGAGCTCCTCGGCGATCTGGCGGTTGGTACGGCCCGCGGCGACCAGGCGCAGGACGTCCTGCTCACGGGGGGTCAGGCCGAAGGCGTCGTCGATCGGTCCGGGTTCGGGGGCGGGGTCGGGCGAGGTCAGCGGGAGACGGGCGCGGGCGGCCAGCAGCTCGACGTCCTCGCGGAGCGGGTGCGCGCCGAGGCGGACGGCCGTGGCGTGGGCCTCACGGAGCAACGCGGCGGCCTCGTCGCGTCGGCCGCCCTCGGCGAGGAGTGCGTCGGCGAGGCGGTGCCGGGCTTGGGCCAGCAGGTAGGGCCGCTCCAGTGGCTCGTGGGCGGCGACGGTCTCCGCCCAGCGGTCGACCGGGTTGCGGCCCTCGGCGCGGTCCAGCTCCGCGGAGGTGTGCAGGGCGTACGCCTCCCAGACGGGTGCCGGGGTCGCCGTCTCCCGGGCGCAGCGGCGGAGCAGGGCGAGCGTCTCGGCACGGCCCTCCTCGGCGGCGGGCAGGCCGAGGGCGTCGGCCTCCGCGGAGGCGGCGGCGAGGAGCAGTGGCCAGGCCTCGCGGTGGGTGCCGGGCGGGAAACCGGCCTCGACGGCGGCGGCGAGCACGGTCCGTACGTCCTGGATCCGTCCGGTGACGGCGGCGAGGCTCAGCTCGGCCATCCGGGTGGGGATGACGTACTGGGGCATCGGGTCGGCCTCGCCGAAGTACTCGCGTGCGACGGCGAGCTGGGTGACGGCGGTGGTCGGCTCGCCCCGGACGATGGCCAGTTGGGCGAGACGCAGCGCCACGGAGCCGCGTGGCTTGGACCGGGTCCCGGCCCGCTCCAGCCACTCGCAGTTGCGCTGTGCCTCGCACCAGAGCCCGAGCGAGAGCTGCGACTCGGCCAGGTTGGAGCGGATCCAGCCCTCGCTGTCGAGGAGCCCGTGGTCCCTGGTGAGCCGGATGCCCTCCTCGGCGACCTGGACGGCCTCCCGGGAGCGGCCGAGGTTCTCCAGGGAATGGGAGAGGTTGACATAGGCGCGGGAGGCCTCGTGGTGGAGGCCGAGTGCGCGGGTGCGGTCACGCACCTCGTACATGGTGGCCAGCCCGAGCTCGCGGTCGCCGGCACCGACCTGGAGGGTGCCGAGGGTGAGGCGGGCGGAGAGCTCGATGGACTCGTCCTTGACGAGACGGGCGTACTCGACGGCCCGTTCGGCGGCGGTGAGGCTCTCGGGGCCGGGCTGGTGGAGCATGCCCCAGCCCGCGGCCACGACGAGCACGCGCGCGTGCACACTGGACGGGGGCAGACCCTTGACGAGTTCCTGGGCGGTCGCGATCTCGGCCCAGCCGTCGGAGCGCCCGAGTCCGGAGACGATGCGGGAGCGCTCGGTCCAGAACCAGGCGGCCCGCAGCGGGTCGCGCTCCTCGGCCTCGTCCCCTTCGAGGAGCCGCAGCGCCATCTTGCCGATCTTCAGGGCGCGTTCGCGCTCTCCGCACAGGCGAGCGGCGCACGCCGCCTCGGCGAGCAGGTCGAGATAGCGCAGCGGGGTGGTCTCGGGGTCACAGCCGCACGGCGGGTACGCCTCGGCGTAGTCCATCGGCCGCAGGGAGCGGCGCACCTCGTCGGGGACCTCGTCCCAGAGCTCCATGGCCCTTTCGAGGAGCCGGAGTTGCTCGGCGTAGGCGTAACGCTTGCGGGTCTCGACGGAGGCGCGGAGCACGGCCGGCAGCGCCTTGGCGGGGTCGTGGGCGCGATACCAGTAGGTGGCGGACCGGGTCGCGCGCTCGTCGGCGCGGACGAGGGAGGGATCCGCCTCCAGGGCCTCGGCGTAGCGCCGGTTGAGGCGGGAGCGTTCGCCGGGCAGCAGGTCGTCGCTGACTGCCTCGCGGACCAGGGAGTGGCGGAAGCGGTAGCCGTCGCCGTCCGGGACGGCGAGCAGGATGTTGGCGCCGACGGCTGCCCTGAGCGCCTCGATGAGTTCGTCCTCGGAGAGCCGGGCGACGGCGGCGAGCAGGGCGTACTCGACGGTCGAGCCGCCCTCGGCGACGAGCCGGGAGACGCGCTGGGCGTCCTCGGGAAGCGCCTCGACCCGGACGAGCAGCAGGTCGCGCAGGGACTCGCTGAGGGAGCCGGGGGCGCAGCCGGACTCGTGGGAGACGACGAGCTCCTCGACGAAGAAGGCGTTGCCGTCGGAGCGGTCGAAGACCCCGTCGACGAGGGCGGCGTCGGGTTCGGCGGCGAGGATGCCGGTGAGCTGGCGGCGCACCTCGGCGCGGGTGAAGCGGGCGAGTTCGATGCGCCGGATGGTCCGCAGCCGGTCGAGTTCGGCGAGGAGGGGGCGCATCGGGTGGCGGCGGTGGATGTCGTCGGAGCGGTAGGTGGCGACGACGACGATCCTGCCGCGGCGCAGGGTGCGCAGGAGATAGGCGAGGAGGTGCCGGGTGGAGGCGTCGGCCCAGTGCAGGTCCTCCAGGACGAGCACGATCGTGCGGTCGGCGGCGAGGCGCTCCAGGAGCCGTACGGTCAGTTCGAAGAGGCGCGCCGTGGAGTTCTCGTGGGAGGGCTCGTGGCTGCCGACGTCGCCGAGTTCGGGGAGGAGCCGGGCGAGTTCGCCCTCCTGGCCGGCCGCGGCGGCGGCCAGTTCGTCCGGGAGCCGGCGGCTCAGGGCGCGCAGGGCCGTGGAGAAGGGCGCGAACGGAAGTCCGTCCGCGCCGATCTCGACACAGCCCCCGACGGCGACGTAGGCGCCGCGGTCGTGGGCCGTGGCCACGAACTCCTCGATGAGCCGCGTCTTGCCCACACCCGCCTCGCCGCCGACGAGCAGAGCCTGGGGCTCTCCGTCGGCGGCGCGGACGAAAGCGTCGGTGAGGGCGGTGAGTTCACCGGCCCGGCCGACGAACACGGGGCTGACTGACCTGGTCTCCACTGCGCCGAGCATCGCACAGACGTCCGACGTCCGGACCATGTGGGGTTCACGCGGCCCGGACGAAGCGGCCGGGCTCGGCGCCCACCCGCCCCTCGGTTTCGTGGGTGCCGGACCGCTCGGCCTTCGCGGCCCGCCGCGCCTTGACGGCCTGGCGGGACAGGCGCTGGGCGGCGGCCTCACGAATGAGCTCGGAGTGGTGCATGCGGTGCAGTTCGTACGCGAACATCTCGGTCTCCCTGGTGTCGGTATCGCTCCTTGCGATACCTCGACTCTCGTCTCCCAGGGGGTGCGGCCACATCGGGCGAGTGCCGCATGTTCGGCGTACGGGGGGCCTTAGGAGTGCCGCAGGGGTGCCTTAGGGGGCGCCTCAGGAGTGCCTCAGGGCGCGGTCGGGAGGTTCAGGAACAGGTCGAAGTGCATCCCCGCCGACAGGAACAGGCCGATCGCGCCCAGGACGGCGCCGGCAAGGGCCACGGCACGGACCCAGCCGGGGCGCTGCGGGCGGACCAGGACGAGCACGGCGACGACGAGGGCGAGGAACGCGAATACGCCGTTGACCAGTGCGGTGCTGTGCCAGGCGTCGGCGTAGATCTCGTTGATCTGCTGGGCGGCGGTGCCGCCCTGTGCCTTGATCTGCCCGATGAGGGTCTCGCGCTCGCTGACGACCTTGCCCACCCAGGTGCCGGTCAGGGCGGCGATCCCGAGGCCGGCCGAGACGACGGCCGCGGCGGCAGCGCCGACGCCGTCGCCGGATGCCTCCTCGAAGGCCTCGTCGGACGCCGGCTCGGCCTCGGTGCCGTCCTCGTCGTCGTCGAGCTCGTCCAGCTCGTCCAGTGCCTCCGCGGGCTCCACGGACTCGACAGCCGCCGTCTCAGCGCCCTTCTCGGCCTTCTCGGCCTTCCCGGCCTTCTCCGCCGTCTCGTCGGGCGCCGGCGTCTCGTCAGTCTTGATAGTCATGAACCGCACGCTAGGTGCCGCGCATGAGAAGCGCCTTAAGGAAAAGCCTGAGGAAGAGCCCGAGGAAAAGCCTTGGACAAGGGGCCTCAGGACGCCTGCTCGGCCCTGAGGACCTTCCACTCCGGCGCGAGCACCGACCAGACCTCCATGTCGAGGCGCTTGCCCCGGTACGCGTAGCTCTCGCGCAGAACGCCGTCCCGCGTCATCCCGAGCCGTCGGGCCACCGCGATGCTGCTCTCGTTCTTCGAGGAGACCAGCCACTCGACGCGGTGGATGGAGCGTTCCCCGATCGCCCAGTCGATGATCGTCCGCGCGGCCCGCGTGACCAGGCCCCTGCCGACGGCCGACGGCTCCAGCCAGCAGCCGGCCTCGGCCGTCCCCTGGTTCACGTCCATCGCGCGGAAGAGCACACCGCCGACGAGGGTGCCCTCGCTCCAGATGCCGTAGATCCGGCCCGCGTCGTTCGCGGCCTTCTCGGCGTACGCCTGGAGGAAGGAGCGGGCCGAGTCGAGGTCCGCCACCACGTCGGCGAGGGCGATGTGCTGCCCGACGTACTCCCGACCCCGGTTCATGTGGGTGAGGAACTCCTCGGCGTACGAGGGCTCCAGCGGCCTTAGTTCGGCGCCGTCGTCACCCAGCGATATCGCGAACACCGTTGTCGTCCTCCGCAGTCGAAACCGTCACACGCTGTGCGGGGATCTTCGCACGGGCGTCGGCGGCGGCGCGGGACTCCGGCGGTTCGATGCTGATCCGGGGCAGCCGGCGGTCGAGCCAGCGTGGCAACCACCAGTTCGCCCCGCCGAGCATGTGCATCAGGGCCGGTACGAGCAGGGTCCGCAGGACGAAGGCGTCCAGCGCGACGGCCGCCGCGAGCGCGATGCCGAACATCGCGACGACCCGGTCGCCGGAGAGGACGAAGGCGAGGAAGACGGAGATCATGATGACCGCCGCGGAGTTGATCACGCGGCTGGTCTCGGCGAGCCCGACCCGGACCGCGCGCCGGTTGTCGCCGGTCTCCAGCCACTCCTCGTACATCCGGCTGACCAGGAAGACCTGGTAGTCCATGGAGAGCCCGAAGAGCACCGACACCATGATGACCGGCAGGAAGGGTTCGATCGGGCCCGCGCTGCCGAGGCCGAGGAGTTCGCTCCCCCACCCCCACTGGAAGATCGCGACGACGATGCCGAAGGCGGAGGCGACGGCGGCGACGTTCATCAGCGCGGCCTTCAGCGGGATGCCGAGGGACCGGAAGGCGACCAGGAGCAGCAGACAGCCGAGCGCGATGACGACGCCCACGAAGAGCGGCAGCTTGCCGACGATGATCTCGGCGAAGTCGTCGTAGGAGGCGGTGACGCCACCGACGTGGACATCGAGCGAGGTGCCCTGCTCGGCCGCAGGCAGCACGTCCGCGCGCAGCCGGTCGACGAGGTCGCTCGTGGCCTTCGACTGCGGCGAGGAGTCCGGTACGACGGTCAGGACGGCGGTGTCACCGCCGCTGCCGTAGACGACCGGGGAGACGGAGTCGACCCCGCGGGTGTGCGCCAGCTCGGCCGGCAGCTCGCTCATCGCGACACGGTCGTCGGCGCCGTCGATCTCGGCGACGAGGGTCAGCGGCCCGTTGACGCCCGGCCCGAAGCCTTCGGCCAGCAGGTCGTACGCCTGCCGGGTGGTCGCCGTGGCGGGGCCGTTGCCCTGGTCGGAGGTGCCGAGGTGGAGGGAGAAGGTCGGCAGCGCCAGGACCAGCATGACGACCGCGGCGACCGCCCCGAGCAGCTTGGGGTGGCGCTCCACGAAGGCGGACCAGCGGGCCGCGAAGCCGGTCGGCAGCTCGGGCTGCGGCCCGTGCTCGGCGAGGTGCCGGCGCTCGCGGCGGGAGAGCGCCCGCATCCCGATGAGGGAGAGCAGCGCGGGCAGCAGGGTGATGGACGCGGCGACCGTGAGGACCACGGTCAGCGAGGCGGCGATGGCGACGCCGTTGAGGAAGCCGAGCCGCAGGATGAGCATCCCGAGGAGGGCGATGCAGACGGTCGCCCCGGCGAAGACGACGGCGCGGCCGGTGGTCGCCACCGCGATCTGCGCGGATTCGGGGACGGAGAGCCCGCGTTTGAGCCCCTTGCGGTGGCGCGTGACGATGAAGAGCGCGTAGTCGATGCCGACGCCGAGGCCGACGAGCATGCCCAGCATCGGGGCGAAGTCGGCGACGGTCATGACGTGGCCGAGGAGCACGATCCCGGAGTACGCGATGCCGACGCTGACGAGCGCGGTGGCGATGGGGAGTGCGGAGGCGGCGAGCGAGCCGAAGGCCAGGAAGAGGACGACGGCCGCGACGACGACTCCGACGGCCTCGGCGACATGGCCGCCGGAGGCCTCGGTGAGGGCGACGGCGCTGCCGCCGAGCTCGACCTGGAGCTGGTCGGAGGCGGCCCCACGGGCCGTGTCGACCAGGGCCTGGGCCTGCGCCTTCGGGATGTCGTCCGCCTGCGCGTCGAAGATCACGGGGGCGTAGGCGGTCCGCCCGTCCTCGCTGATCTGCGCCTGGGCGGCCGGGCCGTCGTCGTACGGCGAGCTCACGGACGCGATGCCGGGCAGCTCGGCGACCTCGTCGAGCACCTCGGTCATACGCTGCTCGACGCCGGTGGCGCGGACGCTGCCCTGGTCGGTGTGCCAGACGATCGTGTTGCCGTCTCCGCCGGAGCCGGGGAAGCCCTTCTCGAGGAGGGCGGTGGCACGCCCCGACTCGGTACCGGGGACCTCGTAGTCGTTGGAGTAGGCCGAGCCCGCTGCCGAGGCTCCGGCGACGGCTCCGCCGAGGGCGATGAGCCAGAGCAGAACGGCGACGAGGCGGTGCTTGATGCACCACCGTGCGATGGCTGCCAAAGGACGTGCTCCCTGGTGGTTCGTGGATCTTTACCGGGGAACAGCCCGCAAAGAACGCATGACCTGGATAAGGCCACTGTTACAGCCTTAAGAGATCCTTTGTCCGTTTCGTGTCGTTACTCACAGGGGTGCGCGGAAGCCCAGACCCTTGGTCCCGGGCCTCCGCGCGGGCCGCGTACGGAGGCGTGCCGCGTACGAAGGGGGTGCCGTGTACGGACGCCTGCCGTGTACGGAGGCGTGCCGTGTACGGAGGCGTGCCGTGTACGGAGGCGTGCCGTGTACGGAGGGATCGGCCGGTCAGCCGGAGACGCTCGCCCGCCCGTTCTCGATGTGCCCCATGAGCCGCCGGCGGAAGCCGCCGGGAGCGGTCACCTCGACGTCGTACCAGCCGTGCGCGTCGGCCGCCGAATGCACGAGGGTACGGCTCCGGCCGGGCTTGACGGTGACGGTACGGGTCCAGTCGCGCAGGTCGTCGCGGTCCACGTAGCCGAGCGGGCGGACGGTGAAGGAGACCGGCGCGGTGCCCGTGTTCCGTACGGTGAGGTGCAGGTCACGGTCATGATGGTCGATGTGCGAGGCGAGGTCGGCGCCGCCCGCGGCCGGGCCCTCGAACTCGCGGCGGAAACCGTTCGGGCCGGTGATCGTGAAGCGGTAACGATCACGCGTGAGAGGTACGGCCCACTGGGCCTTGCCCCTGACGTCCCGGTGCTGGGGAACGGCGAACTCGCCGGCGTACGGGTACAACGCGAAGTGCGCGGAGGCCTTCCCGCTGTTCTTCAGGTCGACGGTGATCGCATCGCCGCCGACGCGCGCCTGGGCGTCCGGCTGGTAGGGCAGCGGGCGGGCCGGGCGGGTGCCCGGCTCCTGGACCGGCATCTGCTGGACGGCCGGGGGCTGCGGCCGCCAGCGGCCGGAGAACGGCGGGATCGGGCCGGGCTCCTCGACGTCGGGCTGCCGGTGCGCGCGCCGGAAGTCGAAGGCCGAGGTCAGGTCGCCGGTGACGGCGCGCCGCCAGGGGGTGATGTTGGGCTCGCGGATGCCGGTGAGCCGCTCCAGGAACCGGATCACGGAGGTGTGGTCGAAGGTCTCGGAGCAGACGTAGCCGCCGACCGACCAGGGCGAGACGACGAGCAGCGGGACGCGGATGCCGAGGCCGGTGGGCAGGCCCTTCCAGCGCTCGTCGGTGTTGTCGGCCGGCGGGACGGGCGGCGGCACGTGGTCGAAGAAACCGTCGTTCTCGTCGTAGTTGATCAGGACGACGGTGTGGCGCCAGACGTCCGGGTGCGAGCCGAGGGCGTCGAGCACCTTGTAGACGAGCGAGGCCGAGGCGATCGGCGAGGAGGAGCCGGGGTGCTCGGAGTCGATCGCGGACGGGACGAGGTACGAGACCTCCGGGAGCGTCCCGGCGGCCACGTCGGCGCGGAAGGCGTCGGCGAGCTTCCCGGTCTCCACGCGGCGCAGACCGCGCTCGAAGAGCGAGCGCTCGGCGGCGGTGAGCGTGGCGACGCCGTCTTCGAGGGCGGCGAGGAGCCGGGCCCGCTCGGCGGGGTCCCCGGCGTCACGCACGGCGGCGTAGAAGGACTCCATGAAGGTGTGCCCGCCGGTGGCCGCGAGGGCCTTGCGGGCGATCTTCTTGAAGGAGGTGAAGAACTCGATGTTGTTGTCGGTGAAGTTCTCCCACTCGGTGTACGTCTTCCAGGTCCGCCCGGCCGCTTCGAGGCGCTCGGCGTAGGTGGGCCAGGGGTAGCCGGGGTGGGTGCCTTCGGCGTACGCGGCGTTGGTGACGGCGCGGCTGCCGTCCGCCTCGTAGCCGGTCCAGCCGGACCAGAGGTGGTTGCGGTTGGGGCTCGTCGAGGTGTGGGTCGACGAGTGGTAGGCGTCGCAGACGGTGAAGGTGTCGGCGAGTTCGTAGTGCAGCGGGAGGTCCTGGCGGTCGTAGTACGCCATCGTCGCGGCGGTCTTGGCGGAGACCCAGCCGTCCATCCAGCCGTCGTGCCAGGCCTTGGCGCCGCCGCTCCAGGAGTGGTCGAGGTCGCCGATGTACTGCAGGTCCTTCTTCTGCGTCTCGGCGGCGCCGCGGATCGGGAACGGCAGCACGGTCCGGCCGAGCGCGGCGGGCTGCTCGAACACCGGCGTACCGGAGGGGAGTTCGATCGCGTTGCGGTCGCCGAAGCCGCGGACACCACGGAGGGTGCCGAAGTAGTGATCGAAGGAACGGTTCTCCTGCATCAGGATCACGACGTGGCGGACGGCCGACATACCCCCGGCCGGCGGTCCCGCGGCGATCGCCTCCTGGAGCGACGGCGGGAGCAGCGAGCCCGCAGCGGCGGCGCCGAGCGCGCCTCCGCCCAGCGCGAGGACCCTGCGGCGGGACATCCTGGACTTCTCGGGGGACAAGACCGACCTCCAGTCGACGGCCAATGGTTCGTCTTCGAGCCATTGGGTGGTACTCCGGGGACGGTAGTGAGGCCGGGTGACACACGGAAGACCCGACGCGGGCCATGCGGTGAACGTCCAACAGCCGCCGACAGGAGTCCAAGCCCGGAGAAATTCGGTGCCGCACCGGGCGACGGGTGTGCAGACTCGTTCCATGGCGGACATGTGGGCGTTCCGGGACGCGGTCGGCGACTGGGCGGCGAGCGGTGGCGGCGGACTTGCGCGGGAGCTGGCCGCACACCTGGGACTGCGGACGGCGGTGTTGCTGGAAGGACCGAGCGACCTCGCGGCCGTCGAGACGCTGGCCGCCCGGCGTGGCCGGGACCTCGCCGCCGAGGGCGTGTGCGTGGTGTCGATGGGCGGGGCGATGAACGTGGGCCGTTACGCGGGCCTCCTCGGGCCGCCCGGTCTCGGTCTGCGCCTGACAGGGCTCTGCGACGAGCGTGAGGAGCGGTACTACGACCGCGGTCTGGAGCGGGCAGGGGCGCCGCGCGACGGGATCTTCGTGTGCGTGGCGGACCTGGAGGACGAACTCATCCGTACCCTGGGCGCGCAGAGGGTCGAGGAGATCGTCCGGGCCCAGGACGACGACCTGCGCGCCTGGCAGACGTTCCTGCGCCAGCCGGCCCAGCACGGCCGGCCCCGCCATCGGCAGCTGCGGCGCTTCCTCGGCACGAAGAAGGGCCGCAAGATCCGCTACGGCAGCCTGCTGGTCGAGGCCCTCGCCCCCGACCGGGCCCCGGCCCCGCTCGACGACCTCCTCAGGAGCGTGTGACCGCCGGGGCCACGCCCCGGCGAACCCGGTGGAACTCACACCAGACGATCTTGCCGGGGTGCCGCTCCCCCACGCCCCACCGGTCGGCCAGTGCCGAGACGAGGAACAGCCCGCGCCCGGATTCCCCGCAGGAGGGCTCCCGTACGGCCGGGGTGCCGTCGCCGCTGTCGTGGACCTCGATACGGAGGGGGCCGGGGCGCCCCAGGTGGAGATGGAGCCGGTAGCCCCGGCCCGGTGGGACGCCGTGGAGGAGGGCGTTGGTGGCGAGTTCGCTCACGCACAGGAGTACGTCGTCCGCACCGTCGTGCAGCCCCCAGTCGGCGAGAGCTCTGCGCGTGAAGTCGCGGGCCAGGGGGACGGATCGGCGTTCGCGACGGTAGAACGCCTCTCTGAACAGCGGGGTTTGATCGGTCATGGCGACGACTGTGACGGGTGGGGCGGAGGGCGCCCCAGGTCCACCGCCCGTACAAATCTTCTGTACGGGTCCGAGAGGTATCGCGAGCGCACGGTACGGGGAGTCACCGCACATGCCACGGCGAGCGAACTCCAGGAAGAAGACGCCCACATGGGAAGTGATCGGCGCCCTCGTGGCGCTCTACCGCCAGCAGGCGGGGATAACACAACCCCAGCTCGCGACCCAGGTCTGCGTGGGCCTGGAGACGCTGGGCTCGATCGAGCAGGGCCGGCGGGCGCTGCGGCTGAAGCTGGCGTCCGAGCTGGACGAACTGCTCGACACGAGGGGCGCGTTGGCGGCGGCGGTACGGAAGGTGCCCGAGCGGGAGCGGTATCCGGCGTTCGCGCAGGACTTCATCGAACTGGAGGCGGAGGCGCTGAGCCTGCTCTCGTACGAGAACCAGGTCGTGCCAGGCCTGCTCCAGACCGAGGCGTACGCCCGGGGCGTCTTCGACTGTCTCTATCCCCCGATCACCGCGCAGGATTCGGAGGACCGGCTACTGGCGCGCATCGACCGGCACCGGATCTTCGAGCAGAAGCCCTGGCCGCCGATGATGTGCTTCCTCCTCGACGAGTCCATCCTGGAGCGGCCGATCGGCGGGCGTGACGTGCTGCGGGAGCAGATCCTCCGTCTGCGGGAAATGGCCGAACTCCCCTTCCTCGCCCTTCAGATCATCCCGAAGAACCGGACGAGGCACGCGGGACTCAACGGCCCCATGGTGCTCATCGAAACCCCCGACCACGAGCACGTCGCCTATATCGAGGGCCAGCGGGTCAGCTTCCTCATCGACGATCCCGACGAGGTCGGCCTCCTCCAGGCCAAGTATGGAATGCTGCGGTCACAGGCCCTGACGCCCGAGGACACCATGGGCCTGCTCGAACGTCTGGCGGGAGAGACATGAACGCAAGCGCACTTTCGTGGTTCAAGTCCAGCTACAGCGGCGACGAGGGCGGCAACTGCCTCGAAGTCGCCTACGACTGGCGTAAGTCGAGCTACAGCGGCAGCGAGGGCGGCAACTGCGTCGAGGTGGCCGCCCACCCCGCCGCCGTCCACGTCCGCGACTCCAAGCTCGGCGACGGCAGCCCGGTCTTCACCGTCTCGCCCGCCGCGTGGCGGAAGTTCGTCAGCCGGACTTCTTGAGCCACTCCCGGTGGGCCTCACGGGCGACGACACGGAGCCGCGCCCGCAGCTCCTCCCGCGTGCTGCCATGCGTCCGGCGATCAAGTTCCTGGCCAGCGCCGTCAGAGCCCGGACGCCTTCATGCCGCTCCTGCAGTACTGCCTGCAGCGGCTCGCGGATCATCCGCATCTGTGGGGCCCTCGACCCTGTTCAACGAGGTCAGGGGCTTGGGCTATGAGGGCGGTTACTCGACCTTCACCCGTGCGCTTCGCCGCTACCAGGTCCGGCCGCACTGCGAGCCGTGTCACCCGCGGCGGGCCGGAACCTCGCGGTGATCGCGCATCCGCAGGGCGAGGCGATCCAGTTTCGACTGGCTGGAGCTTCCGGACACGCCCGAGTCGTGGGGAGTGGGCGAGCATGCTCACCTGCTGGTCGGGGCGCTTGCCCACTCGGGCGGTGCTGGCGGAGTGCAAAGACTTCCCGCACCTGGTCCAGGCCCTCGACCAGGTGGTCCGCAAGCTGGGCGGGACCGCGAGACGGCGGCGCCTCGACCGGATGGCCACGGTCTGTTACCCCTCCAGGGAGCAGGTGATGTCCGTCAGTGAGTGTCTGAGACCCCGTTGAGATCTTTTTCAGCCCCTGGCTGGCAAGTTCCGAAGTTTTGACGGTTCAGGTGAACCGGTCAGCTGTACCCGTTCGTACTCAAAGTGGGTTGGAGATCTGCCCTTGGCCTGTGCTGACTGCCGTCGGACAGGGGCGTGTTGATGGATGTGGAGAGTGCAGTGGCTGATCAGCTCGTGCCGGTTCCTGCTCCTGCGGATACGTATGAGCTAGTTCCTCTTGGTTCGCCTGCAGGGTGGTACAACCTCGATCACTTACGTGTATTGGAACCCCGGCAGTCTGCCCCGAAGCCTGGCCCTCCCCCCGGGGTCAGCAACTTTGGCTGGCGTTCCTCGGGAAAGCTGTAAGGACGGGCCGTCTGTGAGTCCGAGAACGCTGGTCGGGGGTCAGCTTCTGCTCCGTGGTGTCTTGTCCCAGCGGTCGGTGCGGGGTTTGCCGCCGCGTGCGAGGCGCCGGGTCATGACGGTGATGAGTGCCCAGGTCAGGTGGGCTTCGGAGTGTTGCGGGAGGCGTTCGTAGTCGCGGACGTTGCGCCGGGCTTTCATGATCCAGCCCAGGGTCCGCTCGACTTTCCAGCGGCGGGGAAGGACCACGAAGCCTTTCGCCCCGCGGGGACGGGAAACCGTCCTGAGTGATATGTGGAGGAAGTCGTCGGACCAGTTGATGAGCTGGCTGGCATAGGCGGAGTCGGCCCAGACCTGGGTGATCTGGGGCTGCATGAGGCGCAGGCGCCAGAGCAGATCGCGGGCCGCGTCGCGGCCGGTTGTGCTGGCGGGTGTCACCGTGATCATCACCGGCAGCCCGAGGGTGTCGACCGCGATGTGTCTTTTGCGTCCGTTGATCTTCTTCCCCGCGTCGAAGCCGCGGGTGGCTTTGGAAACAGTCTCGGCTCCCTTGACGGACTGTGAGTCGACGATCAGGGTGACTGGCCAGGGGCACCGCCCCTGGCCAGTGCGTATCCGCTGTCGGAGCTGGTCGCGCAGGAACGGGACGACTCCGACCCGGTGCCAGCGGGCGAAGTGGTAGTAAACGGTCTGCCAGGGCGGATAGTCAGCGGGCAGGGCCCGCCATTTGACGCCGTTGTCGACGAGCTATCGGATGGCGTCGACGATCTCGCGGCGGTGCCACTTCTCCGGCCGCCCGCCGGTCCTGGTCCGGCAGGCCGGGACGGGCAGCAGCGGTTCGAGCAGCGCCCATTCGGCGACCGTGGTGTCGGACGGGTATCGGCGTCGGCGGTACGTCAGAGGCATCGCAGGGTTCCCCGGCCGGGTTCGGGTTCGGTCTATTTGGTGAGCTGGGCCAGCGTCGCGCGGACACCGGTGAGCTGGGCGGATGCCAGCTGGACCCATTCGTCGTCCGGATGACGGGCCAGGTGCGGGTCGAGCGTCCCCGTGATCAGCCGGGTGAGCCGGCCCAGCACCAGACGGAACTGCTTCTTCTCGTATTCGATCCAGTCGGCGGGCTCGTCCGAGAACAGGTAGCCGTCCCTGCGGCACCAGATGATCGGGGTCAGGTGCTCGGCGGCGCCGATATCGCGCAGGTGACGGATCCCGCGGGCGACCTGAGACGGAGTGAGACGGGTGGCCGCGACCAGCTGCCTGCTTTGCAGACCGACCGGTCTGGCTTCCATCAGGGCGACGCGGACCAGGTCGCCATAGTGCTCGCTCAGCGGCCGGGCCTGGGGGCCCCGGCGGGCGGCCATGGTTCAGTCTCCTTTGAGGAGCTGGGCGAGTTGCTCGTCCAGCGTGAAACGACCGGTGTCGATTGCCGCCTCCAGCCAGTCCGCAGCGCCGCGGACCTTGACGATCCCCCGACGCATCGTCTCGCGCTCCTCGTCGGTGAACTCCTGGTCCCGCATCCGCGGGACGAGCCGTCCCAGAGTGGCCACGTAACTGTGGCAGGAGCCGACCAGAACCAGGTACTCAAGGGTGTGCTCGATCCTGCGGACCGCCGGGACACGGTCCCGGATCCTCTCCCGGGCCTCCTCGCTGTTGTCGAACTGGGCCCGGTTGACCGTGAAGCGAGTGTCGTCGTCACGCATGGCCAGCCACGGCCGCAGACCGGACACACCGCTTTGTCTCTCCGCTGCATCGCCGCCACCCGCCGACGGGCCTGATCCAGCACCCGCCACCGCCGTGACCTGCACCTACCCGAACAGAACACCGCTGTCGGCGAAACCCCTCGGTACAAACAGACCCCCCCCCCCCCCCCCCCCCCCCCCCCCCCCCCCCCCCCCCCCCCCCCCACCCCCCCCCCCCCCCCCCC
>NZ_JBHUYJ010000146.1:0-15722 GCF_042668715.1 Streptomyces sp. NPDC057271 | reverse complement strand
AGACACAGAGCACTCCGGCGCTCCGCGCCTCCGGTCCAAGGATGGCCTTCACCCCCGCCCTGAAGGGCGGAGCACTGGCCAAGATCAGAGGTAGATCTCCCGGCCGACCCCTGGTGACCTGCGACGCATTACCATGTGGCTGATCTTTTTCGGCTGGGGTTTCGCGCGGCGAACCGGCCGTCGTCACCGGAGGACTGGAGCGACCACATGAACCTCGGCGTGCGCTGGACCCTGCACGGCGACGGACGAACACCCGCTCCAGGAGCCGTCGTCCGGCCGGACGAGCGACTCTCCTGGCCCCGCACGGCCGGCCTCGGCGCCCAGCATGTGGTGGCGATGTTCGGCGCGTCCTTCGTGGCCCCCGTCCTCATGGGTCTCGACCCCAACCTCGCGATCATGATGTCCGGGGTCGCGACCGTGATCTTCCTGCTCGCGACGCGGGGCACGGTCCCCAGCTATCTGGGCTGCTCGCTCTCCTTCGTCGGTGTCGCCGCGGCCATCCGGGCCTCCGGCGGCACCAGCGCGACCGTCACGGGCGCGGTGTTCGTCGTCGGCGGTGTGCTGTTCCTGGCGGGTCTCGCGGTACGGAGGTTCGGGGCGCGGATCATCCACGCGACGATGCCGCCGATCGTCACCGGCGCCGTCGTGATGCTGATCGGCTTCAACCTCGCCCCGGTCACGGCGGCCACGTACTGGCCGCAGGACCAGTGGACCGCGCTCCTCGTCATGCTGTTCACCGGTCTCGCCGTGGTCTGTCTTCGCGGGTTCTGGTCGCGTATCGCGATCTTCCTCGGTCTGATCTTCGGCTACGTCGTCTCCTGGGTCTTCGACCTGGTCTTCGGCAAGATCCACTCCATGTCCCCGGCCGGCCAGGTCACCGACCACTGGCGGCTCGACCTCTCGGGCGTCTCCCAGGCCGACTGGATCGGCCTCCCGACCTTCCACGGCCCCAGCTTCGAGTGGTCGGCCGTGCTGGTGGCGCTGCCCGTGGTGATCGCCCTGATCGCGGAGAACGCCGGGCACGTCAAGGCCGTCGGCGAGATGACCGGCGACAACCTCGACTCCAAGCTCGGCACCGCCATCGCGGCCGACGGCGCCGCCTCGATGCTGTCGACCGCCGTGGGCGGCCCGCCCAACACCACGTACTCCGAGAACATCGGCGTAATGGCGGCCACCCGCGTCTACTCGACCGCCGCCTACTGGGCCGCGGCCGGCTTCGCGCTGCTCTTCGGCCTCTGCCCCAAGTTCGGCGCGGTCGTCGCCGCGATCCCCGGCGGTGTGCTCGGCGGCATCACGGTGATCCTGTACGGCATGATCGGCCTGCTCGGCGCCCAGATCTGGATCAACGCCAAGGTGGACCTCCGCAACCCGCTCAACCTGGTGCCGGCCGCGGCGGGCATCATCATCGGCGTCGGCGGCGTGAAGCTGACCTTCACCGACACCTTCGAACTCGGCGGTATCGCGCTCGGCACGATCGTCGTGGTCACCGGCTACCACGTGCTGCGGGCGTTCGCCCCGGCGCACCTGAAGCAGCAGGAGCCTTCCCCTGCCTGGCGGCGGGGAGCCCCCGAGCTCGACGCGGGCACCAGCACGTACGCGAGCACGAAAGGCAGCGGGTCGGCCGACAAGTCGTAGGCATATTCGCCCGTTCTGGGGAAGCCGGGCCGAGGGAGTTCCCTCCATGGCCCGGCTGCTGGGACGCTGCCCCCATGGCGCAGACCACGCAGATCGGGCAGTTCACCGCGGTCGACCCGGTGGTGGAGCGGATGCGGAGAATCCGTTCGGCCTGGCATCCGGCCGACGGCGTCGCCGTCTTCAACCGGGTCTACCTGACCGTGACGGAGGAGATCGGCCGGGCCATCGACTCCGGCACCTTCGCCGACCGGCGGGCCGCCGCGACCCTCGACGTCCGTTTCGCGGAGCGCTATCTCTCGGTCGTCGACACCGTCGCGACCGGCTGCCCCGCCCCGGCCTGCTGGCGGCCGCTCTTCCACTACCGGCGCCATCCCGGCGTACGGCCGCTGCAGTTCGCGCTGGCCGGGATCAACGCCCACATCGGCCACGACCTGGCGCTCGCCGTGGTCGACACCTGCCGGACCCTCGACTGCGTGCCGCGCGACCTCGAGGACGAGTTCGACCGCGTCGGGGACATCCTCGTGCTCCTCGAGGAGCGGATCCGCGAGGAGCTGATGCCGGGTCCGGACCTCCTCGAGGTCGCGGACCCGCTGACGCATCTGCTGGGCTGCTGGAGCCTCGACCGGGCCCGTGACGGGGCCTGGCTCGCCGCCCGCTCCCTCTGGGAGCTGGGCGAACTGCCCGACCTGGCCGAGGAGTTCAGGGAACGCCTCGACCGGTCGGTAGGTCTGGTGGGGCGGATGCTGCTCACCCCGCTGACCCTGCGCGGCTGAGGGCGGGTCAGTCCTCCGGAAGCTCCACCGGTGCGATCTCGTCGTACACGTCGCCCGGGCCCGGGTTGGTGGCGTCGGTCGAGCCGCCGAAGTGGTGCATCACGCCCCACACCGCGTTGAGCGCGGTCTGCACGGCTCCCTCGGCCCAGCCGGCCGTCCAGGAGATGTCGTCGCCGGCGAGGAAGATGCCCCGCTTGTCCTCGGGCAGGCGGTCCTGCATGAAGTGCGTGAACAGGCGGCGCTGGTAGCGGTAGTGGCCCGGCAGGTTCGCCTTGAAGGCGCCCATGAAGTAGGGCTCGTTCTCCCAGGAGACCGTCACCGGGTTGCCGATGATGTGCTTCCGGATGTCGACCTTCGGGTAGATCTCGCCGAGCGACTTCAGCATGACCTCCATCCGCTCGTTCGCGGAGAGCGGCAGCCACTTCAGGCTGTCGTCGCACCACGTGTACGAGAGGCAGATCACGGCCGGCTTGTCCGGGCCGTCGTCCAGGAGGTACGTGCCACGGGTCATCCGGTCGGTCAGCGTCATCGACATGACGTCCCGACCAGTCTCCTCATCCTTGTCCAGCCAGAACGGACGGTCGACCGGCACGAACAGCTTCGAGCTCTCCATGTAGTGGGTGCGCTCGATCGCGGTCCAGTGGTCGATCGGGAAGAGCGAGTCGTCACAGGCGATCTTGGAGAGCAGCATCCAGGACTGGGCGGTGAAGATCGCCGCCTTGTAGGTGCGGATGTCCCCGGCGGCGTCGGTGACGGTGATCTTGTTGCCGGCGGTGCGGTTCAGCCGGGTGACGGCCGGCTTCGGGTCGCCCTCGTGCAGGGACCGCAGGGAGGTGCCCTGCGCCCAGTGGACGATCTTCTCCGGCTCGCGCTCCCACAGGCGCAGCGGCAGCTGCTGCGAGCCGCCCACGATGCCACGGTGGTGGTCGTCGGCCTCGGTGTAGACGACGCGGAGGATCTCCAGGATGGAGTTGGGGAAGTCGGTGTCCCAGCCGCCCGTGCCGAAGCCGACCTGGCCGAAGATCTCCCGGTGACGGAAGGACTTGAAGGACTCCGATTCGCACAGGAAGCCGTAGAAGGTCTGGTTGTCGAGCTTCTCGACGAGCTTCGACCAGATCTCGCGGATGCGCGGGACGTCGCGCTCACGCATGGCCTGGTTCATGTCGGAGAAGTCGGCGCCCTCGTCCAGGCAGGCGTTCCACGCGTTCATCACGTCGCGGTAGACCTGCGGGAGGTCGTCGACGGTCTGCGCGTAGTGCGACTCGCCCTTGAGGTCGACGACGGTCGACGGGGTGGACTCGGCGAGCGGGTTCGGGAACGGCTGCGTCTCCAGGCCCACCAGGTCGATGTAGTGCTGGAACGCCGTGGAGGAGGGCGGGAAGCGCATGGCGCCCATCTCCGCCGTCAGCCCCTCGGTGCCGGTGCCCTCGAAGCCGACGGTCCGCAGCCGGCCGCCGATCTGGTCGGCCTCGTAGACGACGGGCCTGAGGCCCATCTTCATCAGCTCGTAGGCCGCGATGACGCCCGACAGCCCGCCGCCGATGACGGCGACCTCGGTGCCGTGCTCGGTCGCGGGTATCTGGCCGAGCCCGGCCGGGTGGGCCAGGAAGTCGTCGTAGGCGTACGGGAAGTCCGGACCGAACATGGTGATCGGCGGCTGGCCGTCGCTGTGCGGAACGGCGGTCGTGGGCACCGTGGACGTCATGGGGTACGGACTCCTTGCACGGGAAGAACGGGAGAGGCTCGAAGGTGGACGACGGCTCAGACCAGGGAGCCGTAGAGGCCGGGGCGACGGTCGCGGAGGTAGGGGTTGTCCTTGCGCGAGGCGGCGAGGAGCGCCGGGTCGACATCGCCGAGGACCAGGTCCTCGCCTCGCCCCGCGCGGGCGCGGGAGGTGCCGTCGGGGGCCGCGAGCGTGGAGAGGCCGACGAACTCGAAGTCACCCTCGGGGCCCGTCCGGTTCGCGTACGCCACGTACATCTGGTTCTCGAAGGCGCGCACCGGGACGACGGACTCGGCGACGACCTCGGCGGGGTGCATGAGCGCGGTCGGTACGAGGAGGAGGTCCGTACCGGCCAGCGCCTGCGCCCGCACGTTCTCGGGGAACTCGACGTCGTAGCAGATCATGAGGCCGACGGTGAGGCCGCCGAGTTCGGCCTGGACGACCGCGTCCTCGCCGGGCGTGAACCAGTGGTTCTCGAAGTCGCCGTACAGGTGCGTCTTGCGGTAGTGCAGGAGCACGCCGCCGTCGGGGCCGAAGAGCTGCGCCGCGTTGTAGAGGACTCCGTGGCGCTCGACGTCCCGCTCCGGGTAGCCGTAGCCGACGGCCAGGCCGTGGCGGGCGGCGACGGCCGCGACGGCACGCGCGGAGGGTCCGTCGGCCGGCTCGGCCAGGCGCGCCATGTCGGCGCCGATCGCGTAGCCGGTCAGGAACAGCTCGGGGGCGAGCAGGAGCCCGGCTCCGGCGTCGGCCGCGCGGGCGGCGGCCTCGTCGAGGATCTTCAGATTCGCGGCCACGTCACCGAGCTCACCGGAGCTCTGGAGCAGGGCGGTGCGCAGCGCGGGCATCGGCGATCCTCGGGGGTCGGAAGGAAAGGGAGAGACCTCAGAAACGGTACGGTTTCGCGCTCGATCGGGACAAGGCGCGACCGTTGCGGACCGACCGTCGAACCGTTGCGCGATCTCCGACCGGAGCGGCGATTCGTTGCGCGGGGCTCGTACGAGGGTCGTACGTCTCCCCCGCCGCGCGGCGGAGGCGAGGACCGTTCCCCGGCGCGACGCCCCGGGGCGGGCCGCGCGCGAGAGTGGTGGTCGTCCGGTTGACCTGCCGAAAGGACCGACATCCCATGAACCGCCGTACGAAGATCGCCGCCCTCGCCGCCGCCCTGACGATCTCCGCGGGAGCCGCGGGTTCCGCCGTCGCCTCCGGGGACGGGAGGGGCGGCAGCCGGGAGGCCGCCGCGCTGACCGGCACGGCCAAGCTGTTCCGCCCTGCCCCGGCCGCTGACGACATCACCTTCACGTTCGACGCGCACCTGGCGCAGAAGGACCGGAAGGACCCGCAGGCGGCGACGGGCACCTTCCGCTTCAGCCACTACACCGAGGACGGGAGCTACGGCGGCTACGCGGTGGCCAAGGTCGACTGCCTGGTGACCGGCGGGAAGGTCGCGGTGGTGACAGGGGTCATCCACGACACAGACCTGCAGGAGCTGCGGAACAAGCGGGTCGGCGTCACGGTGCACGACCTCGGGAAGCACGACCGGCTCGGCTACAGCTGGGTCGGCCGCGAGAACGCCCTGGAGGTGCCGCCCTGCCTCAGCTCGGCCCCGTTCGAGCAGGTGAAGGCCGGCACGGGCGACTTCAAGGTGCTGCCCTGGCAGCTGCCGTACAACTAGGTCACCCGGGACGACGAAGGGCGGTGCGGGAACCACAGCCCGCACCGCCCTTCGTCCGGCCGCCCGCAGGGCTAGGCGGGGGAGCCAGAGGAGAAGCGCCGCAGCAGCGGCGAAAGCACCAGGACCGACTTGGTGCGCTCCACGAACGGCTCGCCCGCGATCCGCTCCAGGACGCGCTCGAAGTGGCGCATGTCGGAGGCGAAGACCTGGACGACGGCGTCCGCGTCGCCGGTGACGGTCGACGCGGACACGACCTCGGGATACCGTTCCAGACCCCGCCGGATGTCGTCCGGCGAGGTGTTGTGGCGACAGTAGATCTCGACGAATCCCTCGGTCTCCCAGCCGAGCGCCGCCGGGTCCACCCGTACGGTGAAGCCGGTGATGGCGCCCTCGGCCCGCAGCCGGTCCACGCGCCGCTTGACGGCGGGCGCGGACAGGCCGACGAGCGAGCCGATGTCGGCGTACGAGCGGCGGGCGTCCTCCGCGAGGGCGTGGACGATGCGTTCGTCGAGGTCGTTGAGTCGCACTACGGGTGGATCACTTCTCTGCTTCGGTGGCCCCGGCGTCGGTGGCCAGACGGGAGCGGCGCATGCCGTACAGGAAGTAGAACACGAGGCCCGCGGCCATCCAGCAACCGAAGACCACCCAGGTGACCGAGTCCAGGCTGAACATGTTGTACACGCAGAAGCCGAAGCCGAGGATCGGGAAGGTCCAGCCCAGCGGGACGCGGAAGGTGCGGTCCATCGTCGGGCGGGTGCGGCGCAGCACGATCACCGCGATGTTGACCAGGGCGAAGGCGAACAGGGTGCCGATGCTGGTGGCGTCGACGAGCTTGCCCAGCGGGATGACGGAGGCGAGGGCGCCGCAGAACACCGACACGATGACGGTGTTCACGCGCGGGGTGCCGGTCTTGCCGCTGACCTTGCCGAAGACCTTGGGCACGAGGCCGTCGCGGGACATCGCGAAGAGCACCCGGGTCTGCCCGTAGAGGACGGTCAGGACGACGCTGGCGATCGAGATGACCGCACCTGCGGCGAGCAGGGTGCCCCAGAATGCCTGGCCGCTGACGTCGTGCATGATCGCGGCGAGCGGGGCCTCGGAGCCCTCGAAGTCCTTCCAGTTCCACGCGCCGACGGCGACGGCGGCGACGAGGACGTAGAGGACGGTGACGATGAGCAGCGAGAGCATGATCGCGCGCGGCAGGTCACGCTTCGGGTCCTTCGCCTCCTCACCGGCGGTGGAGGCGGCGTCGAAGCCGATGTACGAGAAGAACAGGCTCGCACCGGCGGCGCTGACGCCGGCCATGCCGAGCGGCATGAAGTCGGCGTAGTTGCCGGACTTGAAGCCCATGAAGCCGATGGCGCAGAAGAGCACGAGCGCGGCGATCTTCACGAAGACCATGATGGTGTTCACGAGGGCGGACTCGCGGGCACCGCCGAGCAGGAAGACCATCGCGAGCAGGACGACGATCAGGCCCGGCAGGTTGATGATGCCGCCCTCACCGGGGGCAGAGGAGAGCACGTCGGGGATGGTGACGCCGATCGTGCCGTCGAGCAGCTCGTTCAGGTACTCGCCCCAGCCGACCGCCACGGCGGCGACGGAGACGCCGTACTCCAGGACCAGGCACCAGCCGCAGACCCACGCCACGAGTTCACCCATCGTTGCGTACGCATACGAGTAGGAGGAACCGGCGACCGGTATGGAGCCCGCCAGCTCGGCGTACGAGAGAGCGGAGAAGAGTGCGGTGAGACCGGCGATGACGAAGGCGATCGTGACCGCCGGGCCGGCCTTCGGCACGGCGTCACCGAGGACGACGAAGATGCCGGTGCCGAGCGTGGCACCGATGCTGATCATGGTCAGCTGCCACATCGAGAGCGTGCGGCGGAGCGAGCCGCCCTCACCCTGGCCACCCTCGGCGACCAGGCGTTCTACCGGCTTGCGCCGGGTCAGGGCGGAGAGCCCGGAGGTCTTGGGGACGGTCGGCTCGGTGGCCGGTGAGGCTGTGCCTTGATCCAGCACTGCGGAGGCTCCTTGATCGCTGCCTGACGAAATGCGACGACCACGGCGGTCCGCGGGCATGCCGAACAGGCCCGCGAGGGATGGGGGAACCGCCGAGCAGGCGGTCGCCGCCACTCCTGGTACGAGGCATGAGCCTAAGCCCCCGCCTTCGCGCTCGTAATGCAGGGATGTTGCGCACCACCAGATGATCATTGCGCACTTGGAGCCCAGACGAGGAAACATTGCGCCCCCTCGCATGAATCGGCACATTGGGGCGATAAGCGGGGTGTGAAGTACACGCCGCGTGCGCATTGACTCCTTGTGCTCTATGACCGACTCTGCGAGCCCGCTGCGTCACCTCGATCGGAGGCTTCGGTGGGTTGGCTGGATCCCACTCCCTATCTGCGCGGCACGGCCTGGCTGGACGGCGGCCGCGCGGTCCGCGCCGACCCCTCCGACCTCGCCCGGCTCCCCTGGGACACGGCCGAGCGGGCCGCACTGCCCATCGGTGTCAGGGTCGAGTTCGCGGCCGAGCCCGGCACCCGGGCGGTGGAGCTGCGCTATCGGGCCTCCGTTCCGGCCACGGGGGACGCCCTGCGGGCCCTGCGGCACTGCTTCGCTCTGTGGCGCGACGGCAGGTGCGTGGGCGAGAGCTTCACGGCGCCCGCGGAGGAGGCCACCGTCACGCTCGAACTCCCGCCCGACGGAGGGACGTTCGCGATCCATCTGCCGGAGAGCCAGGCGCCGGTGGTGCTCGGCCTCCGGGCCTGCGACGGTTCCCTCTCCCCCGCCCCGCGGCGGCCGCGCTGGCTCGTGCACGGCGACTCGATCACCGAGGGCTGGTGGTCGACACGGCCCGCCCACTCCTGGCCGGCGACGGCGGGGCGGTCCCTCGGCCTGGACACGGTCAACCTCGGCTTCGCGGGCGGGGCGCGCGGCGAACTCCCCCTCGCCGAGCAGCTCGCGAGCCTCCCCGGCGAAATCGTCACGCTGGCCTTCGGCACCAACTGCTGGTCCAAGGCGCCCAGTTCGGCCGGTCTGCTCTACGAGACGGTACGGGCCTACGTGGGCCTGGTGCGCCGGGGCCACCCGGACGCCCCACTGCTGATCCTCTCCCCCGTGCTGCGCCCGGAGGCCGAGACCGCCCCCAACGCCCTGGGCGCCACCCTGGAGGAGCTGCGCACGGCCATGGAGCAGGCGGGGCGCGACCTGGCGGCGGAGGGCGACAGACGGCTGGTCGTGCTCTCCGGCCGCCCCCTGCTCGATCCCGAGGACCTCGCGGACGGCCTGCACCCCAACGACCGCGGGCACGCCCGGATGGCGGCGGCTGTCGCGGACGCGCTGCGCCCCCACGCACGGAGGCTGCGCACGACGGCGTGACCCGTGGGCAGCGGGCACCCGGCCCCGTAGGCGGATCCGGGGCCGGCCCTGTGCGCGGGTACGACGAAGGCCCCCGCGAGTCGCCTCGCGGGGGCCTTCGTACGACGGACTAGCTCCAGCTGGCGTGCAGCGGCTTGCCCTCGGCGTAACCGGCGGCGCTCTGGATGCCGACCACGGCCTTCTCCTCGAACTCGGCCAGCGAGGCCGCTCCCGCGTAGGTGCAGGAGGAGCGGACGCCCGCGATGATCGAGTCGATCAGGTCCTCGACGCCCGGGCGGGCCGGGTCGAGGAACATCCGGGAGGTCGAGATGCCCTCCTCGAAGAGGCCCTTGCGGGCCCGGTCGTAGGCCGACTCCTCGCTCGTGCGGTTCTGCACGGCGCGGGCCGAGGCCATGCCGAAGGACTCCTTGTACGGACGCCCGTCGGCGGTGTGCTGGAGGTCGCCAGGGGACTCGTACGTCCCGGCGAACCACGAGCCGATCATGACGTTGGACGCGCCGGCGGCGAGCGCCATGGCGACATCGCGCGGGTGCCGGACGCCACCGTCGGCCCAGACGTGCTTGCCGTACTTCTTCGCCTCGGCGGCGCACTCCAGGACGGCGGAGAACTGCGGGCGGCCGACGCCGGTCATCATGCGCGTGGTGCACATGGCGCCGGGGCCCACACCGACCTTGACGATGTCCGCGCCGACCTCGATGAGGTCACGCACACCCTCGGCGGCGACGATGTTGCCGGCGACGATCGGAACCTGCGGGTCCAGGGCGCGCACGGCCTTGATCGCCGTGACCATCGACTCCTGGTGGCCGTGCGCCGTGTCGATGACGAGCGTGTCGACGCCCGCGTCGAGCAGCTGCTTGGCCTTGCCCACGAAGTCGCCGTTGATGCCGACGGCGGCGGCGACGCGCAGCTTGCCGTTCGCGTCGACGGCCGGGGTGTACAGGGTCGCGCGGAGCGCGCCCTTGCGGGTCAGGATGCCGACCAGACGGCCGTCCTTGTCCACGGCCGGGGCGTAACGCCGGTTGGCGTGGTCGAGCGTGTTGAACGCGTCGCGCGGCTCGATGTCGGCGTCGAGGAGCAGCAGATCCTTCGACATGACCTCGGAGAGCTGGGTGAAGCGGTCCACGCCGGACAGGTCCGCGTCGGTGACGACACCGACCGGACGACGGTCCTCGTCGACGACGACACCGGCGTCGTGCGACCGCTTGGGCAGCAGCGAGAGCGCGTCGGCGACGGTCTGGTGCGGCGCGAGGACGATGGGGGTGTCCAGGACGTGGTGGCGGCTCTTCACCCACGAGATGACGTCGGTGACGACCTCGATCGGAATGTCCTGGGGGATGACGACGAGGCCACCGCGGCGGGCGACGGTCTCGGCCATGCGGCGGCCGGCGATCGCGGTCATGTTGGCGACGACCAGCGGGATCGTCGTGCCGGTACCGTCCGGCGAGGCGAGGTCCACCGCCTGGCGGGAACCCACGGCCGAGCGGCTCGGCACCATGAAGACATCGTCGTACGTCAGGTCGTAGGGCGGCTTGACGTCATTGAGGAAACGCACGTGCTGACATCCCAGTCGTTCGGATCGGCCCCTAGGCATTTCAGCCAGGGGAAAAAGCACGTAGTTCATTGTCCCACGCCAGTACGAATACCAGGCCCAGGCGATTCATCCGAGCCTCGCGCCACCACTCTTGTCGTTTCCTCCAAGAGCGAGGAGGACGGTGAGGCCGGTGGGGCTGGTGTCGGCGGCCGTGGCGAACACGTCCTGGACGGTCTCCCAGTCGCTCGGCCGGGCCTCGGCGTACGACTTCCAACCGGTGACGACGAGGGCCATCGGCTCGGGGAGGTCCGTCAGAGATTCGGCGAGGGCGTCCCAGTTCCGTCCGAACCAGGCGGGAAGCCCGAGGGCGGTGGCGCAGCGGTCCATGAAGCCGGCCTTGTCCACGATCCCGTTCAGGTCGAGGACGAGCGCGTCATCGAGCCTCATCGGTCACCACCTCACGGAAGGTCTCGTAGTGGTCGTCCGTGTAGTAGACCTCGCCGTCCCGCCCGGTGACGATGCGCCGTGCGCCGCGGTCGCGTTCGCCGGGGGTCCGGACGGTGTACTCGCGGTAGTAGCCGCGCTCGTGGAGCGGCAGGATCCGCTCGAAGTTCGAGAAGGTCGCGCCGTCCTTCTCGTACGGGAAGGGCCCGCCGCGCTCGATGAGCTCCAGGGCCGCCCGCGCCTCGGCCGGCAGGTCGCCGACCCGGACGGTCACGAGCCCGGAGGATCCGGTGGGGGCGGGGGCGCCGTCGCCGACGGCGGTGGAACAGCCGACGAGTGCCGCGACGCACAGCACGAGTGCGAGCAGCGCGCGGAGGGTCCGGGGCAACATGCGCCGACGATACCGGCCGCAGGGCCGCGGGTACGGGTCCCGCGCGGGCGGCCGACCCTGGAGCGGCACACGCCGGTATGGGTCCCACGCGGCCGGCCCTGGAACAGCACACGCCGGTACGGGTCCCGCGCGGCCGGCCCTGGAACAGCCCGGACCGACCGTGCCGGGACTGCCGCGCCGCGGGCGTCGCGGCGTCAGACGCCGTCCGGGTCCTTCCGCTCCAGCGCGGGGCGCGAGCCGGGGGTGGACTCGGTGAGGAGGTGGTCGGCCGCGGCACGGTCGGTCACGAGGCTGGTGACGAGCCCCGAGCGGAGCACCGCCCCGATCGCCGCCGCCTTGCGCTGGCCGCCCGCGATCGCCACGACCTCGGGGATCCGGCGCAGCCGGTCCGCCTCGACCGTGATGCAGCGCTCGCCCAGGTCACGGCCCACCCGGCGCCCCTCGGTGTCGAAGAGGTGCGCGGACATCTCGGCGGCGACGCCGAGGGAGGCGTAGTGGGCGCGCTCCTCGTCCGTGAGCATGTCGTGCACGGTCGAGATGCCCGGCTCCCAGGAGCCGATGGAGACACAGGCGACGGTGACCTTGTCGAAGTACTCGAAGGCCCGCGCGATGCCGGTCTGGTTGCGCAGCGCTGCCGCCGTGGCGGGGTCGGGCAGCAGCATCGGCGCGTAGATGGGGTGCGCCTCGCCGCCGGAGACCTGGGCCGCACGCCGTACCGCCTCCACCGAGCCGCGCTCGGCGGTCCCGGCGTCGTACACGCCGGTGAGCTGGACGACGGTGCACGGGGGCAGCCGGTCGAGGGCGGCGGCCATGTGGATGGTCGAGCGGCCCCAGGCCAGGCCCAGGACGTCGCCCTCGTTGACCAGCTCGCCGAGCAGGTCGGCCGCGACCTCGCCGAGGTTCTCCGGGTCGGGCGACTCGTCCTCGCCCTCCGCCGGGGACTCGACGACGACGGCGTGGCGGAGCCCGTACCGGGCGCGGAGCGCGTCCGAGCGCTCCGCGTCCAGCTCGGCCGGGACGCGGATCTCGATCCGTACGAGGTCGCGTTCGAGCGCGGTCTCCAGGACCCTGGCCACCTTGAAGCGGCTCACGCCGAACTCCTCGGCGATCTGGATCTTGGACTTGCCCTCGAGGTAGAAACGGCGCGCCATGGCCGCCGCCTGCACCAGCTCCGCGGGTCCCATCCGCAGGGCTGACCGTCCCGCCGAGATTCCCGCCACCGCGATCTCCTTAGCTCTGTTCACGTACCGCTGCTCACGTGCCGCGTCGTGCTGCTGTCGTCCTGCTGTCGTTCACACTCTGGACTCGCCGTTCATCCTGTCAGATCCGGCGGGTCCCGATCGGTCCTGTCGGTGCTCCGACGGACCGCGTTCATCTGCCGGAGGCTCAGTGGCCACACGCCCACGCCGCCGTGGCGGTCGCGGAGTCGGCCTTCGCGCGGAGGGAGCGGACGGCCTCGGCCGGGTCCTGGGCGCCGTAGACCGCCGACCCGGCGACGAAGACGTCGGCGCCGGCCTCGGCGCACCGCTCGATGGTGGATTCGGCCACCCCGCCGTCGACCTGCAGCCACAGCTCCAGTCCGTGCTTGGAGATGAGCTCACGGGTACGACGGATCTTGGGCAGCATGATGTCGAGGAAGGCCTGCCCGCCGAAGCCCGGCTCGACGGTCATGATCAGCAGCATGTCCAGCTCGGGGAGCAGGTCCTCGTACGGCTCGATGGGCGTGGCGGGCTTCAGCGCCATCGAGGCCCGCGCCCCCTTGGCGCGGATCTCGCGCGCCAGCCGCACGGGGGCGGCGGCCGCCTCGACGTGGAAGGTGACGGATCCGGCGCCCGCCTCGACGTACTGCGGGGCCCAGCGGTCCGGGTCCTCGATCATGAGGTGGCAGTCCAGCGGGGTGTCCGTGGCCCGCGCGAGCGACTCGACGATCGGCACGCCGAGCGTCAGGTTGGGCACGAAATGGTTGTCCATGACATCGACATGCAGCCAGTCGGCACCGTCGACGGCCTTCGCCTCATCGGCGAGGCGGGCGAAGTCTGCGGACAGGATGCTGGGGTTGATCTGCGCCATGAGCCAAGCCTGCCATGTTCTTGGGCACTTCTTTGCCGCTGAGCGGTTTCGAACCGGGATCCACGAGGGTTCGGTACGGATTCGGGCCGGATTCGGACCTGATTCCGGGTTCGCCCCCTGTCCACATGCCGGACGGGCGCGGATCCGTCTCCGTCAGGCCGTCCGCCGCAGCAGCGCCAGGTACATCGCGTCCGTGCCGTGGAGGTGCGGCCACAGCTGGACGTCCGGCCCCTCGCCGAGCGCGGGCACGCCGGGCATCAGAGGACGTACGTCGATCCACTCCGCCTCGACCGCCGGCCCGCCGCGGCCCTTGAGGACGTCCTCGACGACCACGCGGGTCTCGGCCAGGTGCGGCGAGCAGGTGGCGTACCCGACGACTCCCCCGACGCGGACCGCCGACAGCGCCTCGCGCAGCAGACCGCGCTGGAGCGGGGCGAAGCCGTCCAGGTCCTCCGGGCGGCGGCGCCAGCGGGCCTCGGGTCGGCGGCGCAGAGCGCCGAGGCCCGAGCACGGGACGTCCATCAGGACGCGGTCGAAGGAGCCCGGTCGCCACGGCGGGCGGGTCCCGTCGGCGGCGATGACCTGGTACGGACCGGGGTTGCCGGCGAGCGCGCGCTCGACGAGACGGGCGCGGTGAGGCTGCTTCTCGGAGGCGAGCAGGGCGGCGCCTCGCTCGGCGGCCAGGGCGCCCAGGAGGGCCGCCTTGCCGCCGGGGCCCGCACAGCCGTCGAGCCAGCGCTCGTCGCGGCCTTCGAGGGGGGCGTCGGCGAGCGCGATGGCGACGAGCTGGCTGCCCTCGTCCTGGACGCCCGCGCGCCCCTCCTTCACGGCCTCGATGGCCCCGGGCTCGCCGCCCTCGGCCAGCCGGACCGCGTACGGCGACCAGCGGCCGGGCAGCGTGTCCTCGCCGGTGAGCTCGTCGGTGGTGGCGCGCCCCGGGCGGGCCACGAGCGTGACCTCGGGGCGCTCGTTGTCTGCCTCGAGCAGGTCCTCGATGCCGGCCCGGCCGCCGCCGAGGGCGTCCCAGAGCGCGGAGACGACCCAGCGGGGGTGCGAGTGGACGACCGCGAGATGATCCTCGGCGTCGTCCTCGTAGGGCGGCGCGACCTGCTCCACCCAGGTGTCGAGGTCGTGCTGCGAGATCTTCCGCAGAACGGCGTTCACGAACTTGGCCCGCCCGTCCCCGAGCACCACGCGCGCGAGCTCCACGCTCGCGGAGACGGCGGCGTGCGTCGGGATGCGCGTCCCGAGCAACTGGTGGGCACCGAGCGACAGCACGTCGAGGACCGGGGGATCGACCTCGCGGAGCGGCCGGTCGATACAGGCGGACACGATGGCGTCGTACGTCCCCTGGCGCCGCAGCGTGCCGTAGACCAGCTCGGTCGCGAGCGCGGCGTCGCGTCCGTCGAAGTCGCCCTTCTCCCGGGCCTTCCTCAGCAGCGGGGGCAGCACGAGATTCGCGTACGCGTCCCGCTCGTCGACCGCCCTGAGCGCCTCGAAGGCGAGGAGCCGCACGGGATCCTTCTTGGGACGGCGGTACGGCTTGGGGGGACGGCGGCGTGCCTGCTCGCTCAAAGGTGCTCCGCGTGAGAAAAGACGAGGTCGAACCCTCTCAGCCTACGTCCGCCGCCCCCGCATGCCGAAAAGCCCCCGTGACGACGTCGAGCGCCTCGGCGGCGACCAGGCACGAGACGGGCTCGGTTCCCCCGCCGTCGGCTTCGAAGGCGACCAGCACGACCGGCTCCTCGCCCAGCAGTCGCACGACCGTCGCGCGCTCCTCGTCCGTGGGCGCCCGGAACTCCGGATCGAGGAAGGCGAAGGGGCAGCGGACGTAGGACGCGTCGGTGAAGACCAGCTCGAGGCCATGGAAGTACGCGAGGTCGTAACCGGCCACGAGGCGGAGCCGACTGCCGTCGTGACCTGCCACCCTCCAGTCCCACCAGGACCCCTCGGGCAGCCGGAGCACGCCGTGCTCGTCGATCCCCGCCCGAGGCCCTGTCGTCAAAGTCTCGCCTGGCCCACGACGCCCGGGCCTAGGCGCAATGCCGGTGACTTAAATGTCCTGCGCTCGTTGGTTGTGGTGTGGCGAGGGTGGGGCAGGTCAG
>NZ_JBHUYJ010000145.1:0-15992 GCF_042668715.1 Streptomyces sp. NPDC057271 | reverse complement strand
ATCCGCCGCTACATCATCTGGCGAAACCGCCACGCCGACGACCGGCACCTACGCGCCGTCGTCGACAGGGCGAACGTTGCCTGATGCGGCACTAGGCCTGCGCGTCATCGCCCTGCCAGCACGGCCCACCGGTGTACCGGGCCGCCAGTTCTCGGCGCTGCTCGGTCGTCGTCTTCTCCGGGGGAACGTCGGCGAACTCGCTCTCGGCCTTGAGCTGAGCCAAGGTACTCCGCCGCGATGAAGATGTTCTGCCCCGGGTCCTGAAGGGACTCCTCCGGGGGAGGTCCTCCGGCCCCCAGGGCGCGTCGGCCTGCTCACGGATCGTGTCCGTGAGGTCGTCGAGGACGTCGGGCTGTCCACCGTTCGCCGACCAGGCGATGTCCGCAGGACTTCCTTGCTGCGGGCGCTGCCCCAGGCCGACGCCGGGACGGCGAAAGGCACTGGCGTGCGAGGCCGACGGGACCGGGTAACGTCTTTGTCATGTTCTTCCAGACGCCGATTTACGGGTGAGCGCGTGATGGGCGCCCTGCTGACGTCGCCGCCCGTCCCCCATCGATGAATCCGCAGATCACTTCACCTCATGACCGGGAGAACCCGTGACCGACAGCAAGAACATCAACAACCCCGTGGGCCAGGGCGGCGGCCAGCGCAAGAAGCTGTCCCGCGCCGAACGCCAGAACAACGGTCCACACCGCAACCTCGACCGCCAGGGTGCCGCCGACCGGAAGGCGGAGCTGGTGCGCAAGATGCGCGAGAAGACGGGCGCGGCCGAGGGCGTCGGGCAGACGGGCGACGACACCGCACAGAGCTGACGCACCGCCGCAGGGTGGCGCCGCACGGGTCAGGTCCGGGCTGCCCAGGATGCCCGAGGGCTGCTTGCCATCGCGGTGGTGCCGCACGTGGTGCGGGACTCCTGGACAGGTCCGGGCGACGACGAAGCCCCAGGTCTCTGACCTGGGGCTTTACAGTGGAACGGATGACGAGAATCGAACCCGCGCCACAAGCTTGGGAATTACCGCCGCTCGAACCATCCACACGGCTTCTGACCTGCGGATACACCCTTTAGTGGCGTCCGTGGCGAGGCCCCGTCTGTGCCCGTGGTGACCGCTGTTCACCGCCCTGAAGGGCACGGATGGGGCACGCGCCCAGCGGCGGGCAGGGCGATCTCCGTTGACTTCCCGACCGACGTGCCGACACCTGGGTGAACCGCTACCCGCGCAACGGGTGGACCGGATGGGCGGCGGGCATAGAGGATCTTCATCGAGGCTACCCCCCTTCACATGCTCAAGCTTTCGGTATGCATCCTGTCCGCGGCCGCGCTGATGGCCGGCCCGCTGCTCGCCGCCTCGCCCGCCAAGCGGTGACCAAAAACAACGGCCTCGTGGACGGCGGCCAAGGTCTCGACATCTGCCGCGTCCAGTCCGGCACACCACCCATGAACTGCGAACTCTGACCTGGTAGGCGCGCGCCGTTGCCGCCGAACGCCTTGGACATGTGTAGACCGCCCCCTTCGCCATCCGGCGAAGGGCTATGGAGTTCCTGAATCGGAGCCCCCGTTGACGCCCAAGACATACAAGCGCCAAGACGCCACTGGAATCGAAGCTCGCCTGTGGGACGCCGTCGTCACCGGCGACGAGGTAAGAGCCCAGGCGGGGGAGGAGGTGCCGGCGGGCCTGATCCGACAACTCGCCGTGGGCACGGGCCTGTCCAGGAAGCCACACAGGCTCCGCCTCACCGGAGCCCGGATCGCCGGCCTGCTGGACTTCGAGGCCGCTGCGCTGCTCTGCCCGCTGGAACTCATGGACTGCGACCTCGACGTCGTCAACGTGGAGCAGGCGCAGGCTCCGGCGATCTACCTCTGGGACTGTCGGCTCACGCAGCTGAGCGGGTCCCAACTCCGCACCGAGAACGATCTGGATCTGACCCGTTCCCGGGTGTCTGGCAAGGTGTTCCTCGTCGGAGCGCACATCGGCGGCCACCTCATTCTCGACGGCACGCACATCTCCAATCCGGGGGGCCGCGCCTTGGTCGCCGACGGCGTGAGAGTGGACCAGGACCTGCGGTGCAACGAGTCGTTCCGTGCCGAGGGCACCTCCCAGATGATCGGGGCCCAGATCGATGGCCAGTTCAGCGCCATCGGGGCCACGTTCAGCCACGGCGGCGGTCCCGGCGACCACGCACTACGAGCCACGCGGCTCACTGTCGAGGAACATGTGGTGTGGAAGGAATTCGTCGCCGACAAGGATGTGGATCTTCAGGGCTGCGTCGTCGACGGCCGCTTCGACCTGGAGAAATGTGCGATCAAAGGCCATCTGGACATGACCGGATCCTCCATTGGAGGCAGCTTGGACTGCTCCGGAGGCCACTTCATCCACACCGGGAAGATCGCGCTGGATCTGGCCCGCGCTGAGATCAAGCAGCACGTGAACCTGCGCAACGGCTTCCTCGCGGATGGGCAGGTCATGCTCGCCGGAGCAACAATCGGCGGGGATCTCTCCTGCGAAGGCGGCCAGTTCAAGCACGAGACGGACAGCGCCATCTTCGGCGAAGCCCTCAGGGTCGGCCAGGACGTCAAACTGAGCTCCCAGTACTTCGACGGGCACAACGTCGCGGAGCACTTCTCCGCGCATGGCCAGGTCACCCTCACCCATGCGGTGATCGGCGGAAGCCTCAACTGCATCGGCGGCCGGTTCGATAACGCGAAGCTCGTGGCCATCAGGGCTCTGGGGGCTCAGGTCAAACGCAGCCTGACCTTCAACAAGGACACCTCGGTGACGGGTCGCATCGATCTCCGGCGGGCATGCGTCGGTGAACTCCTCGACGGGGACTTCACCTGGCCCGTGGACGTCCACCTTCGTCGGTTCGTCTACGAGTCGCTGTACCACCCAGGTGAGCCCTCGAAGCAGGACGTCGACAAACGGATCAAGTGGCTGAGGCAGAGACCGTACGCGCCTCAGATCTACAACCAGCTCGCGCAGGTCTACCGGTCGGAAGGGCGTGACGAGTACGCCGAGGAAGTCCTCGTAGCCAAGGAGAAGGCCCGTCGAACCAGCCGGTGGGAGAAGTTCAAGGGCTTCATCCTCCGGATCACCGTCCGATACGGATACTCACCACTGCGCATCCTGATCTGGCTCGGCACCCTCGAAGTGCTCGGCGGGATCCTCTTCAGCGTCTTCCGCGACGACATCGAGCTCAGGTCCAAGGACGGCGAGGAGGCACCGTTCCAGCCCTGGCTCTACACCCTGGACCTCCTGCTTCCCGTAGTGACCCTGAAGCAGCGCGATCTCTTCATCCCGCACAGCACCGCCCTCTGGCTCTCTGTTGGCTTCACGATCAGCGGCTGGATCCTCGGCTCGGTCCTGGCGGTCGGCGTCGTCAACATGATCAAACGTCCCGTCTGATCGACCGCTCCATTCCGGGCGTATGGCGAAGGGCCGGCCGTCGGCACGACGCGCGGTCAATGCCAGGAGATGGAACCGGGACCAAGAGACAGGGCAGGTGGTACGGCGTCTCGCGGCAGGAGTCGCGTACGGCGGTAAGCGGTTCGCGGTCGCGGGTGTAGAGCACATTCGTCATCGAACGACACCCGTCCCCCTGCGGTTGTCGGTCTCCTGTACGAGTGACCGACGAGGCTACCAAGGCTCGCGATCAGACCGTGGTGCGGAGATGGCGCAGGTGCCCTGAGAAGTCTGGACAACGACGAAGCCCCGGGTCGCTGACCTGGGCCTTCGTTCAAGAGCGGATGACGGGAATCGAACCCGCGCCATAAGCTTGGGAAGCACCCGGCACTTGCGCCGTGGAATCGCATCTGACCTGCGGAAACGTTAGCCTGGCGTCGCTTCTTCGCTGTCTCCCCGGGTCCGTTGTTGTCCGCTGCTGACCGCCCCTACTGGCACGTTGTGGCACGGCGCTGGATCAGCCGCGCCACTCGACCAGGACGAGGGTGGCATCGTCCGAGGTGGCTTCGCCGCGTGCTCGCTTGAGTGTGTGGGACAGGTCCCGTGCCACCGCGCGGACGCCTCGGTCCGTCTTCTCCAGCTGGTTCACCCAGTCGAGCAGCTGTTCCTCGCCGAACTGCTCCTGGCCGCTCTCGTGTTCCTCGATCAGGCCGTCGGTGAAGCAGAGGACGCGGTCCCCCGGTTCGAGCAGCACACCGCTGACCTGTGGCTGTGCTCCGCCGAAGCCGACGGGGAGGGTGGTGGGGCTGTCCAGGCGGCCCATGACGCGGTGCTTGCGGATCAGGACGGGGGCGGGGTGTCCGGCGTTGACCCACTGGAGATGGCCGGTGGTCGTGTCCAGTTCCAGCATCTGCGCGGTGACGAAGTGGTCGGGGGTGAACTGCTCGGCCACGGCCCGGTCCATGAAGAGGTAGATCTCGGACAGCTCGATGCTGATGCGGCGGGCGTGCCGGTACGCGCCGATGGCCACGGTGGCCATGGTGGCCGCGTCCAGGCCGTGGCCCATGGCGTCGATCACGGCGAGGTGGAAGGTGTCGCCGTTCAGGGCGTAGTCGAAGCTGTCGCCCGCGACGTCGTAGGCGGGCTCCAGGACTCCGGCGACGGCGACGCGCGGCATGGTCATCGCCAGTGGTGGCAGGAGCGCCCATTGGATCTCGGCGGCGACGCTCATCGGCTCGCCGCGGCGGGTGCGGAAGAAGAGATCGGTGTGGCCGTTCTTGGTCTGCAGCAGGTCGGCGACCAGCCCCGCGATCCTGCGCAGGAGTCGGCGGTCCTCCTCGTCGACCGCGTCCAGGGTGACGGCCAGGACGCCGTTGTCGAGCAGCGCCACGTGGACGCGTACTCCGTCATCCACCGCCAGCTCGACCGGGAGCGACGTGAGGAAACACCTGCCGGCGTCCGAGCCGTCGATGGACAGCGGCTCGCCGCCCGTCAGCCCTTCGGCGAGCAGCGGAACCAGCCTCTGCTGCCCGTAGTCCTGGAGCAGGATCTGCGGGTTCCTGCCACCCAGCCGGGCCACCGTCTCGGCGACGACCAGTCCGACCCGGTGGGGCGCCAGCTCGTCGGCGCGGTCCAGGATCGTTCCCAGGAGTTCCTCTCCGAAGTTCTCCGAGCGATCGGGTTTCCCGAGCCGTCCGACGGTCATCCCGTTGCCTCCAACCGAGCGGCGACGGCCTGGTTCGGGTCATGCCGTACGGGGCGGGTGCCGAGGCCGGGTACCGGAGCGGCCCGGACCAGAGACGCGGCCTCCAGGATGCTTCTCGGCGGCCGGTCGCGCCACCCGGCCTCCGCCGTGCGGGGCCCGGTCGCGGGTCGTCGCGTCGCCCTCTCCGGGGCCTTTCGAGTCCGCCTGGTCCGGAGGTGGACCGGCTCAGTCGCCCTTTTCCTCCTCCGCCTCCATGAGGCGGATGCCCTGATGGGTGAGCGAGACCATCGCGGGTGTGTTTCCCGGCTCCCAGTCGACGGTGACCAGTCCCTCGCCCGCGAGGTAGGAGCAGGCGGCCGCGAGGTCCTGCTCCGGGATGCGCTGGTCGTGGTTGAGCGCGGCTCCGGTGATGCCGAGCAGACGGTTGCCCTCGGCGGCCGTGTAGAGGGCCTGGAGGATCTGTCGGCGGTACCGCTGCCGCTCGTGGAGTGTCGCCATGGCCGCGTGGTCCTGTCCTCGTGCGTGGCGGTCGTTCGTGGCCGGTCAGGGTTCCTCGGTGTGAGGTCCGGGGCCGGTGGGCTGTCTGCTGGTGGCGAGCCAGGTGCGGGCGGGTTCGGCGGCGGTCTCGGTGTCGACGGTGAGGTGGAGCCGTGTGCCGCCGCCCGGCGCGGGGTAGCTGCGCTGTTCCGCCCCGGCGAAACACCGGCGGATCACCTCGGCGACCGCGCGGGCGGCCTCGGGGGTGGCGGAGACGATGCGGATCTCGGCGTGACCCGCCTGCGGCAGGGGCTCGTTCTCGGTGGGGCGCAAGACGGTGTGCTCCGTTCGGGACGAAGGCGAGAGGCCGGCGGGTGGGTTGTCCCTGCTGTCGGATGCCCCACCCGCGGCCTTCGGTCGGAGGAGCGGTCTGCGGTCAGGGCCAGGTGCCCGTGGGCCGGCGATGGGCGATGCGCTCGGGCGGCCCGGGGTTGCCGTGGCCGGGGGGTCGGCTGAGGGAGGGGTAGGGGTCGCTGAAGCGGTGGGCCGCTATGCGTGCGTCGTGCTGGGCGTTGAGCCGGTGGATCAGGCGTGTGCCGAGCGCGATCAGGAGAGCGCCTGCCAGGAGGGTGATCACGGTCTCCATGTCCTCACCTCCCGGTGTATCCCGGCAGCGGAATCATCCGCGCGCCGACGGCGGGGTGCGTCGTTGGGCGCGGCTGCGGCTGCGGCTGCGGCTGGGGCGCCGGGCCAGCCCCGCCCTCACTCTCCCAGGCGCTCTCGCTGCTCCGCGCCTCCCGCATGCGGCGGCCGGTCGCGGCCTCGCCGGACATCAGCGCGCCCGCGGCGAGGACGCTGCCGGGGAGGGCGGCGGCGGTCATCAGCCGGGCCGCGGAGGCGGGGTCGGTCTCGGGCGGAATCACGAGCAGGTCGCAGCGGCCGGTCGTGTAGGACAGCAGGATGATCTTGTCCGGGTCCTGCTCGGTGAACCAGCCCGCGTGCAGCACGTGGCCGGTGACGGCGACCTTGTGCGGGACGACCGGCCAGCGGCCGGGATTCACCAGGACGCGGGTGATGCGGCCCCAGCGCCCTTCGAGGGCGTCGACCAGCGCCGGCAGCTCGGCTGCCAGGTCGCGTGAACGGGGCCACCAGGCGCCGTCGAGCGGACCGGCGAGGGTGGTCTTCGGAGTGAGCGACAAGCGGGCCGGAAGTCCTGGGGTGAGGGCGCGGTTCGCTGTCCTGTCGAGGGTGGTGGTCATGGCGGACCTGCCCCCGGGCTGCCCGTCGGCAGCCCGGTTTTTCGTGTTCCCCGGAAATGACACCTGCGTGGAAGCCGGTGCGCGAAGTACTTCCGGTACTTCCAGCGTACGTCCGAGCAGCCCTCTTTCGGACTGATGCGGGGAGATACTTCCGGTTCGTACGGACGCGTGCGAGGCGACGGGCGGACCTATGGGAGCCGGGGTTACCGTGAAAGGACGGCACAGTCGCTCCGCCGACGGCCTGTCGCCCCTCTCGGGCGCGGCTGACCTCACTCGTAGACGAGCGGATCCATCATGGCCGACTCCGACATCCCGCCCCCACCCCCGTTGCTCCTCCCGGACGAGATCCACCAGGCGGTGCGCCCCGGTACGGCTCTGCTCCGGCTGGAGACGACGCACTCCCGGCAGGGCGTCCTCGACGGAGCGTGGTGGCCGCGCACGCGCGACGTGGAGCAAGAGGTCCCCGCGCTGGTGGCAGCCCTGACCGAGCACCTCGGACCCACCACCCGGGTCGGCCTGGACACCACCGCGTGGGACGAGATTCCGACCCGGCTGATCATCGACGACCGGGTCGTCCATCTCGACTCCTTCCCCGTCGGCGATGACACCGTCCTGATCACCCGCGGCGACAAGGACCACTTCGCGCTGATGCTGGTGCCGCCGGACACGGAACCCGATGCCGCCCGCACGGCCATGGCCCGCGCGGTCCACGCCGACAACGTCACGCAGGCCACCGCGCTCCTCGTCGCCGAGCTTCCCCCACCGACGACCGAACAGGGAGGAGAGGCATGATCCAGACGGCGGACATCCGCGAGTGGCGCAACCAGGCCGTGGTGGACTCCGGCGGCCACAAGATCGGCGAACTGGAATCCGTCTACGTCGACACCGGCACCGACGAACCGGCCATGGCCACGGTCCGCGTCGGCCTGCCCACCCGGCACCGCCTGGTGTTCGTCCCCCTGGAGGGGGCGACGGTGGGACCGGGGTACGTGCGGGTCGCCCACGACAGGAAACTGGTGAAACGGAGCCCCTCCATCGGCACGGACGACGTCCTGCCCTTCGAGGACGAGGAAGCCGTCTTCCACCACTACGGCCTCACCTACGAACCCGGGGCGAACGGCGAACGCCAACTCGCCCGACGCTGAGCACCCGACCGCCGGGAGGCGGCCCCATGACACTCTTCCTCGCCCTGATCATCGTCGCGATCATCCTGGGCCTCATCGGCGCCGTCGCCGACGGGCTCCTCTTCCTGCTGTTCATCGGCATCGCGGTACTCGTTGCGGACCTCCTCTACATGGCCCTGCGCACCCGCCGCTCCGCCCGCCACCGCCCGCTCCGGTGATGTGAGGACCCTGCCACGCCCGTATCGACCCCGCACCGGCTCCGCCCCAGCGTCCCCGACCCACGACGCAGAGGACGGCCCCTCCACCGCCATGCTGCTCGCGCGCTCCCGGCACGCTTCCGTCCGTTCCCTGGAGCGGTACGCGCGTCCAGGCGTCGACGCGGTGGACCGGCACATCGCCGAGCGCGACCCTGCCGCCCGCCGCCGAAGCTGAAGAGCAGCATCCCCGAGGGTGCTCGTCCCGCCCTGGCAGGTGGGGACCGATAGTGTGCAAAGAACGCGGCAAGAGATGCGGGGTGTGCCGGGAAGCCTGGTCAGCGAACAAGGGCGCGTGTGCCATCTGCCGATGCCCCGGAGGACCCGTATGCCTGCTGCCCCGCGTGAGCGTTCCGTCTTCCTCGCTCTGCTGCCGTGGCCGGAGCGTGTACGGGTGGCGCGGGCCCTGCGCACCGAGACGGTCGGCGGGCTGGTGCTGCTGGCGGCGGCCGTGGTGGCCCTCGTGTGGGCGAACACCCCCATCAGCGGAACGTACGAGCAGATACGCGACGCCCACTTCGGCATACCCGCGCTCGGCCTGGACCTCTCGGTGGAGCACTGGACCGCCGACGGCCTGCTGGCCATCTTCTTCCTCGTCGCCGGGATCGAGCTGAAACGCGAGCTGGTGGTGGGCGAGCTGCGCACCCCGGCCACCGCGGCCCTGCCGGTGGTCGCCGCACTGTGCGGCATGGCCGTCCCTGCCGCCGTCTACCTCGCCACCACCGGGCTCGGCGGGGGAAGAGCGCAGGGCTGGGCGGTGCCGATGGCCACGGACATTGCCTTCGCGCTCGCAGTCCTCGCGGTGCTCTCCACCCACCTGCCCTCCGCCCTGAGGGCCTTCCTGCTGACCCTGGCCGTGGTCGACGACCTGGGCGCGATCCTGGTCATCGCCGTCTTCTTCACCGCCGACCTCAACCCGGCCGCGCTCGGCGGTGCGGTGGCCGGGCTGGTCGTCTTCTACCTGCTCCAGCGCTACCGGGTCCGCGGCTGGTGGTGGTACGTGCCCCTCGGTCTGGCGATCTGGGCGCTGATGTACAACGGCGGGGTGCACGCCACCGTGGCCGGCGTGGCGATGGGCCTGATCCTGCGCACCACCCGCGACCAGGGCGAGAAGGCATCGCCCGGAGAGCGGACCGAGCACCTCCTGCGGCCGGTCTCGGCCGGTGTGGCCGTGCCGCTGTTCGCCCTGTTCGCCGCCGGGGTGGCCATCTCGGCCGCTTCACTGGGCGAGGTGTTCACACGCCCGGAGCCGCTGGGCGTGGTCCTCGGACTGGTCGTGGGCAAGACCGTGGGAATCTTCGCCGGCACCTACCTGGCGGCCCGGTTCACACGGGCCCGCCTCAACCCGGACCTGGCGTGGGCGGACGTGCTCGCCGTGGCGGTGCTGGCCGGGATCGGCTTCACCGTGGCCCTGCTGATCGGCGAGCTCGCCTTCCCCGACCCGGCCGATGCCGAGCACATCAAGGCCGCCGTCCTGATCGGCTCGCTGATCGCCGCAGCCGTGGCCGCGCTGCTGGTCAAGCGCCGCAACGGGATCTACCGCCGCCTGTGGGAGGCCGAGACTCTCGATGAAGACGCCGATGGCCTTCCGGACATCTACCAGCAGACCGACCGCCGAAACCGCGGCACTGCCGGCGACAGCTAGTAGTACTTCGTTAGGTTGTTTTGATCGCACGGTCTTTGGTGGTGCATGCTGCCGTTTGTGGATCTTGGGGAGATCGAGCAACTGCGGGTGAGCCTTGGCGAGTTCGTTGCTGAGGTGTTCGGGTCGTTGAAGCGCAAGGACCAGCGTCGATGGGGGACTGCTACCTGCGTGGGCTGATGTTGGACGGGCGGCGCAAGTCGATCCAGCCGATGGCCGAGCGGCTGCCGGACGGGAACATGCAGGCGTTGCAGCAGTTCGTCAGCCAGTCTCCGTGGGATCACACTCCGGTGTTGCAGGCGGTCGCATCGAAGGTGTGTGCGGCGTTCGCCCCGGAGGCATGGGTGATCGACGACACCTCCTTCCCCAAGGCGGGCGACCAGTCGGTCGGGGCGATCCGGCAGTGGTGCGGGGCGCTGGGCAAGAAGTCGCTGTGCCAGGTGGGAGTAAGCCTGCACGCGGTCACGGATGCAGCTTCCGTTCCTTTGACCTGGAGGCTGTTCCTGCCGGCCGAGTGGGCGGATCCGTCCGACGGACGCCGGGTGAAGGCCGGAGTGCCCGAGGAAGTGGGGCACCGGGAGAAGTGGCGCCTGGCCCTGGACGCGATCGACGAGGCGCTGGGATGGGGGTTGGAGGGCCGGGTCGTCGTGGCCGATGCCGGATACGGCCAGATGCACGCCTTCCGGACCGGGCTGGCCGAGCGTGGCCTGGACTATGTGGTTGCTGTCCGTGCGGACACCAGCGCCCACCCTGGCGATGCTGTCCCGACCGCCCCTGAGCGGGAGGGGCGGATTGGTGCTCCGCGGCTGCCCCGCTATCGGGAGCCGGCCCGGTCGCTGCAGGACCTGGTGACGGCAGGCGGGCGGCGCCGGCTTCGGCGGGTCACCTGGCGGCGGGGCAGCAAAGGCACGATGAGCGGGCGGTTCGTGGTGATGGAAGTCCGCCCGGCTGGCGTCGCGGCGACGAAAGCCGCACGTGACCGGGCTGGCGGACGGGCCGCCTGGGACGGGGTCCTGCCGGTCGAGACTCTGATCGCCGAGTGGCCGCCCGGGCAGGACGAGCCCACGGACTACTGGCTGACCAGCCTGCCCGCCGGCACCGTACTGCGTCACCTGGTGCGGATGGCGAAGATCCGCTGGCGCATCGAGCACGACTACCGCGAACTCAAGCACGGCCTGGGCCTGGACCACTTCGAGGGCCGCACCTGGCGCGGATGGCACCACCACGTCACCCTCGTCACCGCCGCCCACGCCTTCCTCGCCCTCCGGCGCCTGGACCCAAAAGCCCAAGCGCCGGCCTGACCTTCTACCAAGTCCTCCACGCCATGCAGGACCTGCTGCTGTGCTGGACCGGCGCCTGCCCCACCTGCCATCGCGACATACCGGTTCCGCCCGGAACAGGCCGTCCCCCACCCAGCGAAACCTAACGAAGTACTACTAGAGGAGGAAGGTCATGCGCGCACGGGATGGTCCGCGCCGGCCACCCCACCCGCCACGTCACCCTCGACGACGGTGTTCTCGTCATCTGGCCCGAAGCGCGGGGCTATGGCACGCGAATGGCACGCGAGCTCTGAGAGGTCTAGACAACAACGAAGGCCCCGGTCTCTGACCGGGGCCTTCGTTCACGAGCGGATGACGGGAATCGAACCCGCGCTATAAGCTTGGGAATCACCCGGCGCTTGACCTTCTGCGCAGCGTCTGACCTGCGAAAATGTGCGGTGACGGCGTCGTCCCGGCTGCTTCATCTGACCCCTTGGTGACCGCTGCTTACCGCCCCTACTGGCACGTTGTGGCACGACCTGCCGTGCGGCGGCGGGGCGCTGCTCAGGTGCCGCGCAGAGAGCATCCCGTACCGGTGGGCTCGGCATGTGCCAGAACACCGCCGACGCCCAGCCCACGGTGATGGAGCAGATTCGCCCCGGCATCCCGCAGCTGTTGCATGGCGCAAGCTATGCCCGCCTTGAGCCCTTCAGGGCTTGATCGGCCGAGCGATCGCTGCTTGCCCTGGACCTGACGAACTTTCGCCGTCACCCATGGTGAAGGGTCGTGTACAGACCATGAATGCAGGTGATCAAGCCAGAAGATCGTTCATCTGTTCGGCTCTTGGGTCTGCGCAGCTAGGTTCGACGCCGGATCGCTGAGCGAATCCGTCGCGCCACGGGGGAGGCGTGCTGTCTTCCCTGTTCTCGTGCGCCATTTGACATGACGCCGTCAGTAGATTGGGTGGGCATGAAGGCTTTGAATCGACGTACGACCCGGGGTCTTGTGGTGGGGGCCGCGCTGCTTGGTCTCGCCGGCGGGACTCCGGCCTTCGCGGAGGGTTCCTGGTCGTCCTACATCTCGGGGTGGCAGTCGGGCAGCGAGTCCCGCAGATGGACCGACGGTAACAGCGACGCTGCCAGCACTTCGGTCGGGTTCAGCGGGTGCTCGACCGACGGCGGGAACGGCTTCCAGAGCGCCGGCCTGACTGTCTATAAGGATGTCTTCGGGCCCGACGAGAGTAAGGGCCTGAGGGCCAACAAGTGCAACCGGGTCTACTGGGGGGACCTGGCCTCCGGCTCGTACTACTTCGAGCTCAACGGCGTCACTTCTGGCCAGTTCCTGTGGGTGACTTCCGTGAACACGCAGTACTGACCCGGCCATACTGCCTGTGCCCCGGCGCCGTGCCGGGGCGCAGGCTGCATCGGACTCACCAGACAAGCTGCCTCTGCACGGAGCGCAGCGGAATGCGCGCCATGGCTCTGATCTTCGCAGGTCTCTCCTTCCGGTATGGAAGGAAGACTGACGTTTTCTCGGACTTCTCCGCACGGATCGAAAGTCCCTCAACTGTGCTTCTCGGTCCGAACGGGGCGGGAAAATCGACCCTCATGGCGCTGGCAGCTTCACACCTGACGCCAGCTGCAGGAACGGTCACATGGAGCGGGATCGGGCCATCCAACCGCCGTGAGCGGGCACGCTACCGCCGTGCTGTCGCCTGGATCCCCCAGCAGATCACCCCCATCCCTGGCCTCACCGTGCGCGAGCAGGTTGCATACTCGGGCTGGTTGAAGGGCCTCTCCAGGACTGCGGCATGGGAAGCGTCCGAGAAGGCGATCGCGAGAGTCCGGCTGGAGAAGCTGGCCGGGCGCAAGAGCCATGAGGTATCCGGCGGGCAGTTGCGTCGACTGGGCATCGCAGGAGCACTGACCCATCAGAGCGAGATCATCCTGATGGACGAACCGACCGCCGGCCTCGATCCCACGCAGCGAGGTGTGTTCCGGGACCTTGTGGCGGAGCTCAGCCAGTCCGTGAACGTCGTCGTCTCCACCCACCAGACCGAAGATCTGGCAGATCTGTACCAGGAAGTTGTCGTCCTGAGCGGGGGGCAGGTGCGATTCCAGGGCAGCACAAGTGAGTTCCACGCCCTTGCCGGCCATGTCGGCTCACCACGGGAGAGCGCCGAGGCCGCGTACTCGACACTCGTGGGCCGGGAGGTATGACATGCTCCTGCGCACCGTTGTGCGATCTTCGTCGGCCACCGTCCTGCTGCCGCTCCTGGTCGGTTTCGTCTTGCTGGCTCTCGGCGATGACCTGTCAGCCTGGGTGACACCGCACTACTGGCCATCGGCAACGGGCAATGCAGCCTTCGCCCTGCCGTTCGTGTCGGCGGCATGTGCAGCTGCTGCCGCGTGGGAGGGCGCCCGGCTCACGAAGGGCCGTGTCTTCGAGCAGACCGCAGTGCGCGGTCCGGTCGGTATCACCCTCCCCTTGCTGCTGCCCGTGCTGACCATGGGGCTGCTCGGCATCCTCGTCGCCTTGTTCACTTCCGCCGTCGCCGCCGACGTGCCGCTGGGCTCGCCCCACTTCGGGATCCTTGCAGCCGTCCTCGCGATGCTCGTCGCGAACACACTCGTCGGCTACATCGTCGGCCGCGTCATGCCAGGAGTGCTGGCAGCACCCCTGGCCCTGATCGGCAGTTTCTTCGTGACCGCCTACCCAGCATCATGGAGCACCTTCTGGCCGCGGTACCTGGTGGGCGGCGGACTGAGCAGCTGCTGCTCGGTCGACACAACAATCGACAGCAGGGCCTTGGTAGGGACCGCTGTCTTTGCCGCGGCAGCCTCCTGCGCGGCCCTCACACTGATCCACTTCCGCGGTAGAGCGGTGCCCCTGGGCACGGCTGCCGCACTGGTTGTCGGCGGTCTGGGTGCCTCGTGGGCCATGGTGCGTGACCTCGGACCGGAACCCCTCCAGGCCCGGGAAACACGAGCCTTGGTCTGTGACAACGCGGCAAAGCCCGAAATCTGCCTCTGGCCTGAGGTCGAGAATCCCGAGACGGTCCGCCGGGATGCCCGAGCGGCTACCGCAAAGCTGATGAAGGCCGGCCTTCAGGTCCCACCGACCCTCACGATGGCCGCCCACCCCGGAAAGGGCGCTCTGAAACTCGGCATCGCACCCAACCCGCGTCCAGTGGATATCGCCGGCGGAGTCGCTTCGGGCCTTCTCCCAGAACCACCCGCCTGTGCGCTCAATGGCGCTCCCTACCCTGCGGCCGCGGCTGCGGGACCGGTTGCCGCCTGGCTGTACGCCACAGCCGGTGTCCCTGCGGAAACTGTGGCCGGTCGCTTCGGACCGCAAGAAGGCGCATTCGCACAGCGCGTGATCAAGCTGCCCCCCGGCGAGCAGCTCGCCTGGTACGAGAAGAACCGAGCGGCCATGCGCTCGTGCAATACGCAGCCACACCTGAGCATTCCCGGAGCCAAGGGATGATCTGGTGGTGCAAGGTGCGGGCCGTGCCGGTCGTCGCAGCGGCGACCCTCGGCACTGTGGCGATCGGCCTGGCAGTGGGCAACATCGAGCTGCCCATTCCTGTCCTGGCAGGGCAGTCAGGGCAGTTCCTCCTAGCCCACCTCATGACGTTGATTCCGGCCGTCACCCTTCTCTACGGCATTGGACGAGGTGCCAGCCAGGCCGAGCACGTTGCCCTCCGCAACGTCCGATCCTGGGACTCCGCCCTCGGTGTATGCATTGCCCTAACCGGCATGCTTGCCGCGCTCGCCAGCTACCTGGTTTTGGACTCGGAACTCGCTGTGGTTCTAGGGCGGAATCTGGCTGGTTATGTGGGTCTCGCGCTTCTGCTGCACCCTCTGCTGGGACCGCAATTGGCTAGCGGGGCGCTAGCCGCTATTCCTCTCGTTCTCGCAGCCAGCGGCTGGGGGCCGGGAGGGTCGCCCGAACCTTGGGCGTGGCTCCTTCACCCGGCCGACTCAGCCATCGCCGGGGTCACCGCGGCCGGGGTTGTGTGCGCCGGTGCCGCGACGGCTGCTCTGTGGTCACGGCCACCGCTTCGCATCACCGCTCACCTCTGACCGGGGTTGCACAAGGCGTCCCCATCCACCCATGGAAGAAGGAACGATGATATCCGTGACCAAGCGTGGCCTCAGGTCCGTGAGCGTCGCCGCCGGCGTCCTGGCTCTCGCCGGAGTCGCTGCCCCGGCTCAGGCGGAAGGGAGCTTCAACTCCAGCATCGGCAGCTGGCTCGCAGGGTCCAATGAGTCCCGCCGGTGGACTGACAGGAATACGGATGCCACCAGCACGTCGGTCGCGTTCGGTGGCTGCTCAACGGATCCGGGCTCGTTCTACTCGGTTTCACCCGCCGTCTACAAGGATGTGTTCGGGCCCGACCAGAATAAGGGCACCAAGACCAACTACTGCGGCACGTCTTCCTGGGGAGACCTGGCCTCTGGCGACTACTACTTCAGGCTGGAGCTCATCAACGGAGGCGCGACCGGGTACCGCTTCTCGGCAACTGCCGTGACCGTCCGGTACTGATCGCTCTCAGCCCGAGCCACTCAAGGTGGCTGATGCCGTCTGCTCCCCTTCCAGGTGAGCAGACGGCCCCTTCACGCTGGGCAGTCTGCTGTCTCAGCATGCGCTGCTCTACGGCGCGGAACACCTTCAAGGGGCGCATCCCGTGAGGCTGGCGGCGATAGGCCGAGGATGGCGCCTTCGGCAACTGCAACTAGAAACTGCTACCGCTGTGACTTCGGCGTGAACCTGTGACGGCGGCCATGGCAAGCTCCCCATAGGCGGCCATTTACCGCCCCACTGATGGCCACGGGTTTCCCCGCGTACGGCCAGATTTCTCCCCGCTC
>NZ_JBHUYJ010000144.1:0-16327 GCF_042668715.1 Streptomyces sp. NPDC057271 | reverse complement strand
CGGAGTGTTCTGCTCACTCGAAGACCTCAAGACCGCACTCGAAGACTGGATCAAGGTCCGGAACGACCAGGCCCGGCCCTTCAAATGGACCAAGACCGCCGACCAGATCCTCGACCGCATCTGCCGCTACTGCGACAGGATCTCCGAACCAGGTCACTAGGCCGTTCGCTCCACTGCGGTTCCTGCGAGCCAGATGCCTCTCCGGCTGACAACTCGGTCGCTCCCGAACCGAATGAACGAGCAGCACTCCATGACCGTGCCTTGCGGAGACAGCTTCTGACGGCCCCTTGAGGTATCGGAGTGGACGGATATGAGAATGGCACGCGTAGCCTCGGCCATCACGGCCGCAGCAGCGCTTCTGGTGACGGCCGGCTGCGGCAGCGGAGGTGAGGAGAAGGCGCCGGGCACTGTCACGCAGTCCGGCGCCGCACCTCCCGCGGCCAAGCCGAGCGCGCGGCCCGTGGGTCAGCTGAACGTATGGCCCACCAAGCAGTTCGGCAAGGTGCTCACGGATGGAGCCGGGTTCACGCTCTACCGGTTCGACAAGGACACCGCAGTACCGCCGAGGTCCAATTGCGACGGCCAGTGCGCCACAGCGTGGCCGCCTGTGCCGGCCGGCGCTGTCTCGGTCTCCACGGGCGTCGACGCGAAGCTGATCGGCCAGGTGACCCGTAGCGACGGAACGAAGCAACTCACTGTGGCCGGCTGGCCGGTGTACCGCTTCGCCCAGGACACCAAGCCCAAGGACATCAAGGGCCAAGGTGTGGGGGGCACTTGGTTCGCCGTCTCTTCCGACGGCACGAAGGCGCAGGGAGTCGCCGGAACCGCTGCCCCGAGCGGACCGCCCGCCGCCGGATCGGTCTCTTCGGCCCCGCCCGCGCCCCCGGTCCAGTCCACCGTCGGCCTCGCCATCCGTCACGATCCCAAGCTGGGGCCCATTGTGGTCACTGCGCAGGGGATGACGGTCTACCGGTTCACGAAGGACGTCCGGTGGCCGATGAAGTCGAACTGCACAGGTGACTGTCTGACGAAGTGGCCCGTGGTGGGCCCCGTGAACAAGACCGAGGTCCGGGGCGTCACGCTCAGGAACTTCCTGGTCCTCGACCGGCCGGACGGCATCGCCCAGCAGACCATCGACTGCTGGCCGATCTACACCTTCGCAGCCGACACCGAGCCCGGCGACACCAAGGGGCAGGGCGTCGGTGGCCTCTGGTACGCCATGTCACCCGACGGACAACTGGTCGGAGCTCCCAAGTAGTCACTGCGCCCCGGCCGGCCGGTCGCTCGCGCACCGCACGCCGATGAGGTGCCCTCGACCGCCTCCACCCCACCCGCCTACGTCTGCCGAGGCCGCCCCTTCGGCGGATGGTTGAGCCCGGGTTCCAGGCCGCACTCGGGCGGGGAAGACTTCACGTCTTCTTCTGCGGACCGGTGAACGGCTCTCGAAAACAGGCCGTGCTGATGGAAGACGCTGCGGTCCTGGTCCGGACCGCGGCATAACACGAGTCTCCTCCCCGACTCGGGAAGCGGCTGTTCCGTCCTCCTGTTGGGAATCCACCGTGTCTCAACAACGGAACAGCCGCTCATTCGTCTCCTGGTGAAACAGGCACCGAACTACGTGGCGTGCGTGAGTGAGCCGTCGCCCCGTGTCACCCCCACCGCCACCGCCGACGATCTCGGCAGTGGAGCGATCTGTGGATCTGCTGGGCGAATGCCCTCGGATCCAATCAGCAGGTCCGCATAGGTGATCGCCCGTCCTCGAAGCGGACCCGAATCCGGTCGTCCCTCGCTGAGCAGCCGGACGCAGCCTTTCCCGGAAGTGCGTCAGGACCGAACCGGTCGCGGCCGTGCCTGTTGAACAGTACGAGTTCAGCACTGTGGACGACGCGGGCGGCGAGTTCGTCGTCGTGCGGTCCGGGGCCGGCCGGAGAATGCGGGCCGGACGCCGATGGACACGAGCGGGGGAGTCAGGAAGCGTCGCCTCCCGACTCCCCCGCTCGACCGAGAGACTTTCACTCCTTCACGGCGCCTTCTTAATCAGCTTTCCATTCACGCCGATGACGAACCACTCGTTGTCCAGGCCCTGGCCATTCACGTCACCGCCCGCCGCGTCGCCGACGTAGTAGTACAAGGGCCAGCCGCCGTACGTCGCCTGCTCCGCGCCCTCACTCAGCTTGGTCTTCTCGAGCAGGGCCGGGTCCACGCCCTCGCCCGCCGTGACCTCTCCAGCCGTGGTCAGGGCCGGCCAGACGGCAATGCAAGCGGAGTCACAGGAGCCGTTCGTGCCGGGCTTGTCCTTGGTGAATCCGTACAGCGTGCGACCAGTCTCGTCGACAAGGATCCGGCCGAGTGGCGCGTCGGCGAATTTGACCGACGAAGCCGGAGCGGGCTTCGCCGCGGGCTTTCCGTGAGGCTCGTCCACGAAGCCGCATCCTGCGAGACCGAGCAGTGCGGCTGATATCAGCGGAGCCGTGATCAGAGTGTAGGTGCGAGTGCTGCGCATGGGAAAGGTCCCGTCGTGAGATGGCGGAGTTCATCCCGCTTCACGACGAGAATGTGCGCACGGTTCGATTCTGCCGGAAATTCTTTTCGTTGAACAGCTGGTGGAGGCGTCTCGTACTTATCGGTGACCGGTCGCAACGGCGATCGGCCTGACTGGAGGTACGGATACATGCGTCACAATATTCTCGCGACGGCGATCGCCTCGGTGGCCCTGGCGGCCTCAGGCGTCGCTCCCGCGCTCGCCGATGGAAATTCGCACGGCCATGGCGCTCACGGGTCCCACGGCTCCGTGAGCGCCTCCACGGTGTCCGGGCCCTCGAAGGGTCGTGCGTACAGCTTCACTGCGACCCTCAGCGGCGCCGAGGAGGTTCCCGTTCCGGGCGGGCCCGCCGTCAGCGACCCCGACGGCGAGGGTAGGGCCCTGATCAAGGTGAAGGGCGACCGGGTGACGTTCGCCCTCCAGTGGAGGGGTCTGACACCGACGCTGGGCCACATCCACCGGGGCTCCAAGGGCACGAACGGCGGCGTGAAGGTTCCGCTCTTCGGCTCGGCGATGCCGAGCAGCATGCACTCGGCGGCCGGCCAGGTCTCCCTCACGGACCCGGCGCTGGCCGAGCAGATCCGCACCAACCCGGAAGACTTCTACGTCAACCTGCACAGCGCCGAGTTCCCCGGCGGCGCCGTTCGCGGTCAGCTCAAGGCAGTGAATCGCAACCTCAACCCGCTGAACATCATCAAGGGCGGAAAGCTCCGCGCGCTCTCCAACGGCGAGCAGGAAGTGCCGAAGAACGCGGACTCGAAGGTCGGGGACCCGGACGGGCATGCCGTCACGTTCCTCCGACTCGACGACACCGACGTGGACTACGCCTTCGCATGGATCAACATCCAGAGCCCGTCGCTCGGACACCTCCACCAGGGCGCGTTCGGCGTGAACGGCCCCGTCGTCCTCAACTTCTTCGACAAGCCGGTGCCGAACGGGATCTTCGCCGTCGCGGGCCGTCTCACCGGCCAGGACCCCGCCGTCGTCGATCGGATCAAGAAGAACCCGCGCAACTACTACTCCAACATCCACACCCCGGAATTCCCCGACGGCGCGGTCCGCGGTCAGCTGTTCCGCTGATCCCGGCCACCGGCAGGGCGGCTTCAAGTTCCCGGTAGGAATGAGCTGCTGGTGATGCACCCGATCCAGCGGGCATGTTCGGGTGCGTCCCGCCGTGCTCGGGTGGTCTTGGCGATGCCGTCCGCAGGGGGCCCAGCGTGGTGTCGTAGTGCTGAAGGCCGTTGGAGCTGACCCCAGGACGACGGCGACCCGGAACGGCTCCAAGCCGTCCGGGTCGAGTCGGGCATCGTTGACCGCTTCACGGGCCGCGATGAGGGCCATGGGGGTGAACATGTCGAGGTGCCGGCTGAGCCGGCCCGCCGGCGGCCAGGGCCTTGGCGAGCGCGCCGACGCCGATCCCTGCCGCGCTGACAGCTCCGAGGCCGGTAATCGCGACATCGGCCGGCGTCAGGGTGTGCCGCCCACCGGGTTGGGGCTCCCAGCCGGGGAGGGCTCGCCGGATGCGGCTTGTTCCAGATGGGCGGCGGCCTGGGCGAGCGTGCCGGCGGGATCGATGCCCTCGGCCTCGATGCCGTACTCATCCTCCAGGACCAGGACCAGCTCGACCATGGCCAGGGAGTCCAGACCGAGTTCGTCGAACGTGGCTTCGGGGCGGACTATTGCGGGGGCCAGGCCCAGGTGCGAGATCAGTCCCTGGGCGAGCAGCTCATACATGGTTGACATTCGCTCCTCCAAAGTCGTTGTCCGGGGCGTGCCGGCTTCCGCCCCGTCAGTGTCTGTTCAGATCTCCGCGGTGCTGACGCTCCACGGCGCTTCGGGAGCCAGGCCCGAGCCGTAGACCGTGGCCGGGGCCGCGACGGGGATGCCCAGCTGGGCAAGGAGGGTGTCCGTGTCCGCTGCGGGAATGGCCGCGAACAGGCCCGGATTGCCGTGCGTGGCCGCCACTGGCAGCACGGCCTTGATGAGCGCTGGCCCGCCCCGCCGTCGCCGAAGGGTTGGTCAGGGTGCCGTTCCCCTCAGGTCAGCTGACGTATCGTCAGAGAGTTGCCTCTCGTCCCCCAGCAGAACGACGCTCTCCTGCTCGTGTGGATCCGTGCGAGCGATCACAGCGACAAGTGGCTCCGTCGCGCTCGCGTTGATGGCCTGGTGCGGCACACCTGCCGGGATATAGACGAACGACCCAGCACCGGCCACCAGGCGCTGACTGAGTCCCTCGCCGTAGCGCCCCTCCGCTTCGCCCGAGATGACGAAGATCGCTGTCTCGTGGCCCTCGTGAAGGTGGGGATGGTCGCGCGCACCGGGCGGGATGACCACTTGGTGCATGCACAGGCCGCGGGAGCCCGCGGACTCCCGCGAAATTCCCACGAAGAAGGAGTGCCCTTGCTTGCCGACGTACTCCTGGCCAGGCGTGATCAGAACCAAGCCGTCCGGCGAACCCTCAGGACACTCCTCCTCATTCCGGCTCTCTTCCACTTTTCCTCCCAGTTCTCACTGATAACGGGCAGGTGGATCACTGCCCAGCAGCTCCGGCGAGAGATAGACTTTGATCCGCGGTCCAGTCTTCATTAGCTGCAGAGAGACGTAGTTGTGCAGACCTCGGGCAGCTGAGAGAGGCCGCCTGGCAAGCGCGTGAAGCGTGTCCTCGTATCGGGTCGGCGAAGCTCCGTGGCTTGCGAGCAGCGCGCCGATTCGCGCGCGTATGACAGCGTCATCGGGTGCGGCGGTCCAGAGCGGCACGTACGGTGTCACCGAGTATCCGACATGCCGACCGGCCTGAGTCAGGGTCAGGCACGTCACCGGAGGCTGGACACCCAATCCGGCATCCCCGGCGAGGGCGGTGCAGAAATCCCGCGCCGCTGCGGCGCTTCGCCGCGACCCTTCACCACAGATGGTCGATATATGCCGCGCGCTGGAATCGTAATGACGAAAGTAGACCTTCGTCCGCACGGTCGGGGACGATGTGAGGTCGAGGCTGAACAGAGCGGGCCGATCACGTTCGAACCCGCGGTACGCGTGGCCGAGGACGGTTCCCCATGCCTCCCCCAGGCCCAGCTTCACCAGCGCCTCGGCCACCAGTTCAGGAGCACGCGGAATACCCCTTACCTGGGGATAGAACCAGACCTTGAATTGTGGCGGGCGCCCGGCAACCGCCTCCAATCCGTACATAGCGACGTGATCCGCCGCCCCCTCCCGAGGGAGGAACAGGTCGGCTACCCGAGCCCACCTCTCCATCTGGGCACCGTAGTGCGACGACAACCGGCTCATCACGCGCCGCGCCTCTTCAGCCCTGGCTGCGTAGTCACCATGAGGAACCAGAGGTTCCATTGCCAGCTGCAGCACCGGTGTGTCTCCCGTGAGCGTGATCGCGTATTCAACGGGCGAGCCGTCCGGAGAAACATCGGAGAAGGGCAGATCCCGCACCGTCATCGTTCCCCAGGGCTCGACCAGAACGTCGAATGCCTCACGTACCTGCTCCGCCCACGCGTTCGGTCCGAACGTCCGGGCGATGCTCTCAAGAGCGCTGCCGCAGAGAGCGGAAACCGTGCCGGGCACAGGACGCGGCGGGTCGGTGGTTGCCTGCGTGTTCATCCCGTATCCGTTCGTCTCTTCGTCTCATGAAAGAAGCCGGGGACTGATTTCAGCGTGCCGACGTCTCCACGACACTCGGCGGACTGGCGGCGACAACGACTCCTGCCGCCGGCTCCGCACCACACTCCGGGTGTTCCTCCCGAGGAGCGAAAGCTCGCGGCCTCCGCTGAACGACTTCGGCCAGATGCCGAGTTGGCGTTGCTCGCCTGCCACTTACTCGGATCAGCCGCGCCGTGCCCCGTCGTCACCTCTCGAAAGGGGACCCCGCGAGGATGACGCCGAGCCCTGGCAGGGGCAGCAGACAGGCGAGGAGAACGGCGGCCCGGTGCCGCCACAGTAACCCGGCCCATCGACGTACGAATTGGCCCGGCCTGAGTCCTCTGGGCCGCCCTCTTTTCGCCACTGTCACTCCCTTGCGCTTCGCATCCGTTACTGGTGCTCTCCCTCAAGTCACGGATGGGTAGGGGATGCGGCTCGATCGATTCGCACCACATGCCGGGCCGAGGGCAAACCGCTAGGTTCGGGGAACGCAGAAGCGGGCGCCGCAGCGACGGCAGACGCCGCCGAGTCTCACGGTCCGACGGCTGGGCGCCCGAAGCGGTTGCCTCACGGCTGGGGCGGGCATCCGGAGCGTCGGCGGTCTGGAACCCGGGTACGGGGAGCAGCCCGGAGGCCCGCCGGCAGTGCATGGAGGACGACGTCACCACCATGGCGAACGACGGACGTCGTGCGGCCGGCCTGAAGCCGCTCTTGGTCATGGGGAGGCCATACCGCAACTCCGGGACCGTGACCCGCGCCCCGTCAGGCCGGCAATCCCGCGCACGCGCGGCCGAGCGTCGCAGTGAGGCCCCATGCCGCGAACGCCCGGGTGAGTCCCGCCTGCCGGACCGGCAGCGGCCAGGGGCCGACTGTCTCGGTCAGGGCCCCTGGCCGACCTGTGCCGTCGTTCCGGCCGGCCAGCAGATAGTCCAGGGCCGGTGCGCGGCGCTCCTCGGTCAGAGCGCCGCACGCCTCCAGTACGGCGAGGGTGGTACCGGTGGCGGCCGGGGTGCTCGCGGCGCCCGGGGTCTGGGGCCAGCCGCCGTCCGCGTTCTGCAGTGTCGCCAGTACCCGTACGGCGTCCAGGGCCTCGGGCGCGGCGGAGCCGAGTGCGTCGACCGTGCGGTGGACGGCGTACGGGAGGCCGAGGATCCAGCCCGAGTCGGGGTCGGGTCCGGCGGCGCCGACGCGTTCGGTCAGCCATGCCTGCGCCTTCTCGTACGGCACTCGGTGGGTGTGGCGGTGCAGGCGCAGGCCGGCGACGACGTGGGCGACGGTCTCCTCACCGAGCCGGCCTTCGCCCCAGAGGCCGTCGGCGTTCTGGCGCCTCGCCAGGTAGGAGCATGCGCGGTCCGTCGTACGGCGGGGCAGTGGCAGTCCGGCGAGGGCGCTGAGTACGAGGCCGGTGAGGGAGGCGTCGGACGGGGCGTTCTGCGTGGCACCCCATCCGCCGTCGTCCCGCTGGGCCGCGCGCAGGAAGGCGAGTGCGCCGGGCAGGGCGTGCTCCGCGAACGCAGGGTCGTCATGGAAGACGCGGACCGTCAGCGCGGTCTCGATGACGTCGGCGCTCCGGGCGGGCCAGGCGCCGTCCCCATCCTGGACGCGAATCAGGTGGTCGCGGGCTCGGCGCCAGGCTTCGCCACCGGCCCCCACGGTGCCGAGCGCCAGCAGCGCGAGGGCGGTCGCGATGACGTCTTCCCCGTACGATCCGTCGGGAGCCTGCTCGGCCATGAGACGTTCGAGGGCGCGCCAGCCCGCCTCATCGGCACGCAGCGGACGCTCCAGCAGAACATGGGCGGCCAGCGCCTCGACGGCGTGTCGGGGATCCTCCCGTTCGCGCGCGGTCCGGTCGGCGATGTCTCGGACGGTGTCGCGCAACTGTGGCAGCGGAAGTCCTCCGGTCACCGGACGGTCGCCCTGGACGGCGAGCACCTGGACCAGGAGACCGAACCAGTACCTGTCACCGAAGCCGTCGGCCCGTTCCCGCGAGAGGGCGGGGAGCCGGACGGGTTCTCCGTCGTCGACGCCGAGGGACCACAGGGCTTCCTCAAGGAGGACCGCGCCGGCGGGCGCCGTCGTGCGCGGGGGGTCGCGGAAGAGCCACGCGCGGGCACGGGAGACGACCCCGCGGGAGTCCCGGCTGCCCGCTGAGGCGAGGGCGAAGGCGGCGAAGGCCGTCTCAACGACGCGGGGCGCCGGTCGGGATGCCCATGATCCGTTGTCGCACTGCGTCAGGAGCGTGCGCATCATCGTGGCGGCCACGGCCGGGTCGAGGCGTCGTGTCTGTTCCGTCATCGGGGCTCCGTCCGGGGATTTCCGTGTGTCCGTTCACCCGTGCGCTCACATGTCCATGAGGGGGGTTCGATTCCCTGCACGCAAGGAGCCGATGTCACGTTCAGGCGGACAGCCGGCTTCGCGGGGAACCCTCAGCGGCTCGCGCCGTAGCCCTTCAGCGACTTCTTGAGGCAGCGCAGCGCGTAGTACGTGCGGGACTTCACGGTGCCCACCGGTATGCCGAGTGCGTCGGCGGCCTCCTTGACCGACAGGCCGCGGAAGTACACCTGGACCAGGACGAGCCGGTGCTCCTCGCTGAGTCCTCGAAGCGCTTCGCGCACGTCGAGGGCCTCGATGGACGGCTCGATCGGGTCCTCCATCCGGATCGCACTGGCGTCGAGGGCGATGTCGCACACCTCCTTGGGCCGGGAGTATCGTGCGCGCCGCGCGTCGATGGCGAGCCGGCGGGCGACGGTGTAGAGCCAGGGCCGCATGGACTCGTGGTCGCTCTCCAGAGCCTCGGGATGTCGCCAGGCGCGGATCATCGTCTCCTGAACCAGATCCTCGGCACGCTGGCGGTCGCCATAGGTGAGGCCCAGGAGGAAGCCGAAGACGGCCCGTCCGTGGTCCTGGTGGAGCTGGGCGAGCGCCGCCTCACTCGTGCGCCTGGAGTGATCGGACGGCGGTACGGACTCCTCGGGGAGGGACAGGGCCGGGGTCGGCTGGGCGGTCTGTTCGAGAGCCGGTGCGGTCATGGGAGACGCTCCTTCACTGACGACGTCGCTGTCGGTCGGTGGATGTGTTCGTTCCGTTGCTTCGCAGGTTCAGGCTGTCGCCGACGCCGAGGTACGGACATCCGCCAGGTGGCGGACATGGCAGCTGTCGTCGACCAACGGTTGAGCGGTAGCGCCGGTGCCGTTCGGCGCAGAGCCGGTGGACGGTGGGCCGCAAGGTGAACGGGCACGGGTGGAGGTCCGTGTAGACCGGATGCCGCGGGCGGGCTCCGAAATGGCGCGGCCTGTGCCCGGACATGACAGAGCGGCTGTTCCGCCGGACAGGAGGGGGGCTTCCTGGGACACGTGCGGAACAGCCGCTCACCGAGCCGGAGGGACGACTCGGGCATCCGCGGGCGGAGTGGGAAGGCATCCAGCCGCGGGTTCTTTCACAGTCACGGATCCTCGCAGCGGGCGGTTCACGTCCGCGGGGGAAGCTTGGGATGATCCGGAACGCCAGGTCAGCGGGGAACGCTGTGCACTCCCGGCCGGAACTTGGGGATGCGCATGGTGATCCTCATGCCCGCACCGACTCCCGTCTCGATGACGAGTCCGTGATCTTCTCCATACACCTGGCGCAGCCGTTCGTCGACATTGGACAGCCCGATACCGGCCGACGGGCCCCCGGCGCCGTGCAGAATGCCACGCAGCCGGTCCGGGTCCATGCCGATGCCGTTGTCCTCGATGACGACGCGGGCAAAGACCCCTTCGTCCTCGGCGGTCAGGGTGATGCGGCTGCGTTCCAGGGACTCCTCGAGGCCGTGTTTGACGGCGTTCTCCACGAGCGGCTGGAGACAGAGGAAGGGCAGGGCGACGGGCAGCACTTCGGGGGCGACCTGGAGGGTCACCTCGAGACGCCGACCGAAGCGGGCACGCACCAGTTGCAGGTATTGCTCGATCGATCGCAGCTCTTCCGCAAGCGTGGTGAAGTCGCCGTGCCGTCGGAAGGAGTACCTCGTGAACTCAGCGAATTCGAGGAGGAGTTCGCGGGCGCGTTCGGGATCGGTTCGCACGAAGGAGGCGATGGCGGCGAGCGAGTTGTAGATGAAGTGGGGCGAGATCTGGGCCCGCAGGGCTCGGATCTCGGCTTCTATGAGGGAGGTGCGAGCCCGGTCGAGCTCGGCGAGTTCGAGCTGTACGGAGATCCAGCGGGCGACTTCCTCCGTGGCCCGGAGCAGCGCGTCGGACGCTTGCGCGCCGAAGGCGGCGAGGGTGCCATGGGGGCGCTGGTCGATGTGGAGGGGGACGACGACTCCGGCCCGTACCAAGCACTCCTCGTTCGTGCAGTCGAGGGTGATGGAGGAGGCGCGTCCCGTCCTGAGTGCCTCGCGTGCGTGTGCCATGACGTCGTCGGCGTGGTGTTCGCCCGAGCCTCCCCAGGCCAGGACCCGTTCGTCGTCGGTGAGGACCAGTACGCTGCTGCCGAGGAGGGGCCGCAGTCTGCGGACGGCCTTGCGCGCGGTGTCGGCCGTGAGGCCGGCACGCAGGGGCGGCGCGGCGAGAGAGGCCGTGTGCAGGGTGCGGAAGGTGGCCTTCTCGACGCTGTCGCCGACCGGGTCGAGCCCGTGTCGGCGTCGGGCCAGCGCGGTGGCGGCACCGAGTCCGGCGGCGACGCCGACCAGCAGCAGAACGGCGTCCGCCACGAGAGCGGCGGAACCAGGGTCGATCATGGGTCGGTTCTCCCTCGTCGGGGCCGCAGTACCCGCGGTATGGGCGTGCCGCCTCGCCTGTCGGGCGTCTCCTCGGAGGTGGAGCGGCGCCGAGGCATGACGGTGGTGCGGTCTGCAGGCGGTTCGGGCAGGTGGAGCCGCGCCATGATCGCGTCGGTGCGGGCGGGAGGGCCACGCCGGTCGGCGAGCGAGACCAGCACCATCGTCAGGAAGGCGAGCGGCACGGTCCACACGGCCGGCCAGGCGAGCGCGGTCCGCAGCCAGCTCGTCGACACGCTGTCGGCCATGGTCAGCGCGACGGCGATCAACGCCGTCCCCCCTCCGGTGAGCAGTCCCGCGACGGCGCCGGTCGCGGTGAGCCGACGCCACCATATGCCGAGGATCAGCAGCGGGCAGAACGACGACGCCGAGACGGCGAACGCGAGTCCTACCGAGTTCGCCACGGGAAGCCCGACCACGGCGGTGTACACCAGGACGGGTACCGCGATGGCGAGGAGGGTCGCGAGCCGGAAGTGCCTGATACGCAGGGACGGGAGGACGTCCTGGTTGAGCACGCCGGCGACGGCCATCGTGAGTCCGGAGGCGGTGGACAAAAACGCCGCGCACGCCCCGGCCGCGATGAGCGCGCCGAGCAGGTCACCACCCACACCTCCGATGAGACGCTCGGGCAGGAGCAGCACCACCGCGTCGGTGTTGCCGGTGAGCAGCAGTTCGGGGGCGTAGATCCGGCCGAGCACGCCGTACAGCGGCGGGAGGAGGTAGAAGAGCCCGACCAGGCCGAGCACGACGACGCAGGTGCGGCGGGCGGCGGGGCCATCGGGGCTGGTGTAGAAGCGGACGACCACGTGCGGCAGTCCCATGGTGCCGAGGAAGGTGGCGAGGATCAGGCCGTAGGTGGCGTACAGCGGGTACTCCGACCGCGGCGCTGCCGACGTGCCACCGCTCCAGGTGGAGCCTTCGCCGGACCGGGCGCTTTCGTCAGCCGGCCCGGTGTCGCGGTCGTGGGTGCGGTCGTCGCTGGGTTTGCCGCCGCGTTCGGGCACGCGGGCGTCGGCGGAAAAGCGCAGGATTGTCCCGGCGTCGATGCGATGGACTCCCGGTGGCAGACGGACAGCGGCGTCCCGGTAGCGGTGCCCGTCCACGGTGCCGTCGACGGTGACCCGCAGGGGCGCGTCGACCCTGATGCGGATCGTGTCGTCGACGCGGACCTGGGTGGCTTCGCGGAACGTGGGCGGCTCGTCGAACGCCGTGCGCGTGCTGGTGTCGCCGAGCCACACGAAGACCAGGAACAGCGCGGGGACCAGGAGGGCGACGAGTTTGAGCCAGTACTGGAAGGCCTGGACGAAGGTGATGCTGCGCATGCCTCCGGCGGCCACCGTCAGCGCCACGACAACGGAGACGACCAGGCCGCCGACCCACCGGGGGGCACCGGTGAGCAGGCCGAGCGTGAGCCCCGCGCCCTGGAGCTGGGGGACGAGGTAGAGCCATCCGACGACGACGACGAGGATGCTCGCGACGCGACGGACGGCGGTCGACTCGAGCCGGGCTTCGGCGAAATCGGGGAGTGTGTACGCGCCGGACCGCCGCAGCGGAGCCGCGACGAAGGCCAGCAGGACCAGGTAGCCGGCGGTGTAGCCGACCGGCACCCAGAGCATGTCGAAGCCCTGGGCGAGCACCAGCCCGGCCACGCCGAGGAACGAGGCCGCGGAGAGGTACTCGCCGCTGACGGCCGCGGCGTTGAGACGCGGCGGGACACTGCGGGAGGCGACGTAGAAGTCGGAGGTGGTACGGGAGATGCGCAGCCCCAGTGCCCCGATCAGGCCGGAGAGCACGAACACCGACGTGACCGCGACGACGCCGTAGGTCTGGTTCATCCGATGCTCCCGGGGTGGTCGCCGGCTCCCTGGGTGCGGTCGTGGAAAGCACGCTCGGCGCGCTCTGCACGCCGTACGTACCAGCGCGCGGCGAGATGTAGCAGCGGGTAGACGGCCACGCCGAGGACGGCCCAGACGGTCATGTTCCGACCGGCCCAGGTGTCCGGGCCGGGCAACGCGCGGAAAACGAGAGGCAGGGGGCCGAGAAATGCGGTGAGAAAGCCCACGACGACGAGTGCGCCCCGGAGCTGGGTTCGGACGAGGACCCTGACGGCGTCCTGGTCGTGGACGGGTTCGTCCGCCGCCCCGGCGACCGAGTGGACGGGCGGTGTGCGCCTCGACCGGTCCGGGAGCCGGGTGACCACCTCACGTCTTGGAGCAGGTTCGGAGCTCATCCCCGCCCCCCGCTGCCGTGATGCTCGCCTGACGCGACGGGTTCGTACGCAGCGAGCCACGGTCGGCCCAGCACCCATCGCGCTGTGATCCGTACGGTCCGGGGGCGGGCCGTCACCGGCTTCGCTCGCGGCTGTCCGTGGCCTGCCGCATGAGCAGATCGCGCAGCTCGCGCGTGTTGCGCCGGCTTACGGTGAGCACGCGTTCGCCCACGCGCACGGTCATGATGCCTCGGTCCAGGCGCAGTTCATCGACGGAGGTGAGCGAGACGAGGTAGCGGCGGTGTATACGCACGAACCCCTTGGCGCGCCAGTGCTCCTCCAGGCCCGACAGGGGGATGCGAATGAGGTGCGTGGTGTTGTCCCGGGTGTGCAGACGGGCGTAATCCCCCTGCGCTTCGACGAACGTGATGTCGCTGATGGCGAAGAAGCGTGTGGAGCCGCCGAGTTCGACGGCGATCCGGTCGACGAGGCCGACGGGCGGGGGCTCCGCCTTCTCAGGTGCGGTGTCCAGGGTGGTGGCGGTCTCGGGCGGGGAGGCCGGGACCGGCGGCTTGCGCTGGGCCCGCACCAGCTCCTCGACACGGTTCAGGGCCTGAGTCAGCCTCTCGCCGCGCAGGGGCTTGAGGAGGTAGTCGACGGCATGGAGTTCGAAGGCCTCCAGGGCGAAGTCCTCGTGGGCGGTGACGAAGACGATGTGCGGGGGCGAGCTGAATCCGGCGAGCAGCCGGGCCACGTCGAGTCCGCTCAGCCCGGGCATGTTGATGTCGAGGAAGATGGCGTCGATGCCACGCTCGCACTCGGTGGTGCCGTCCAGTGCCTGGCCGAGCAGACGCAGCGCCTCGGTCGCCTCCAGGGCGCCGTCGGCACTGCTCACCCGCGTGTCCTCGCGTAGGAGGTACAGGAGTTCCTCCAGCGCGGGCTCCTCGTCGTCGACCGCCAGTACGCGCAGCATGAGGCACCTCTCTCGGTGGTGGTTCAGGTCCGTGTGGCCACGATGCCGTCAAGCAGGCCCTAGCCGCCACGCCCGGCCGCGTCACCGCCTCCGAGCGGACCGTCGCCGTCGAGGAGGCTTACGCCGTCGGCGAGGCCCAGGACGTCAGAAGTCTGGGCCAGTTCGAGGTAGTCGGCACCGCACCGGTCGCAGCCCAGCAAATGATCGACCACCAGTCGGTCCTCCTCCCGTGTCAGGGCGCCAAGGACGTACGCCCCCAGCAGGATCCGGTACTCGTCGTCAGACGGCACGGGTCTCCTTGGGTCGGCACGTACGACCGGCACTGTCAGACCACTCTCTTTCGGCCATACATCACTTCCATGCGCCAGTTTCCGGCCAATTAGAGTCGCGCGCCCCGCGAGCGAAGGAACTGCAACGGCGCGATGGAGGAGCCGTACCACGGAGCCGTGCGGGCTTCGAAATGCAGATGCGGGCCCGTCGAGTTGCCGGTACTGCCCGATCTCCCGATCACCTGGCCGGTCCCGACCCGCTGTCCGGTGCGGACGCCGAGCCGCGACAGGTGCGCGTACTGCGTGTACACGCCGGACGAGTGTCGGATCACGATGTTCCAGCCGTACGCCCCGCCCCAGCCGGCCTCCACGACAGTGCCGTCGTGCACGGCCAGCACGGCGGTTCCGGACGGTACGACGAAATCCTGGCCACTGTGACGGTGGGCCCAGAGGCCGCCGCCCAGCCCGTAGGACGCGCCGAGGTGATAACCGCGGACCGGTGCGACCCACGAGGCCTGTCGGAGCTGGGCCCTTCTGGCCCGGGCAGCCCGATCGGCAGAGGCCTTCCGGCTGGCTCGCTGTTCGGCCGCGGCAGCCCGCTCGGCAGCGGCCTTCCGGCTGGCTCGCTGTTCGGCCGCGGCAGCCCGCAGGCGGGCGGCCTCCTGGGCTGTCTGTTTTCGCTCGGCGTCCGCCGCCGTGTGCTGGGCGGACGCCTGTGTCCGCAGCGCTCCTGACATGGGTCTGTGGTCGTCATGAACGACGCCGGACTGCCGGATGCCGGCCGCCCCGGAGGCAAGGGGGGCCCTCGCGGCGGAGAGCGGACCGACGGGGGGCGCGGCGCTCGTGACCAGGAGGAACGAGGCGCTGAGTCCGGCACCCAGCAGGGCAGCGCGGCGGCCGGCACGGAAGGTCGCGGGCATGCGGCGTCGGTGGAATGGAGGCATTCGGGGGCCTTCCGAGGGGAGGTGTCGAAGGTGACGGCAGGTCGCTGAAATCGCTCGTACCGAGCGGGTCCGCAAGGGCGACCAGCGAGATCCGCTGCCGTACGTCCTCACACGCGACGCGCGGAGGGCGGGTTCAAGGCTGCGAGGTCGGCCGGTCGAGAACGCTCGGCGGCGGGTCCCGGCGATGTCATGAAAGTGGGCCTTGCGCGCATCTCCCACAGCAACGCGCAAGGCCCACCGGCCGCCCGGGCCGGAGGAGGGGTGTCATACGAGACCACTCACCGGCGCTGGGGGCACAAGGCGGCATCCCCATGCGACCTTCACAGTCCGGCACGCGCGAACCCTCGGCCTGGTTCAGAACTCGCGCGAGATCGGCCGAAGCGGGCGACGTCACGTCCCTGAACCGGCCACCGTCATGTCGCGTGCCGGTCGGGTGAGGGGCCTGGTCCCCCAAGGGCCGAGCTTCGAGGAGGGGCACATGGGTGGCGGGGAAGAGCCCGTCGTGAGCCGGGGCGTCATGGTGGCCGGGCTCATCGGGCTGCTGGTCGTGCTCATGGCGACGGGGCGGCCTTCCTCCTCTTCGCGGCCCGTCCGGGCTCACTCGTCGGCGAAGGCAGCGGTGCGCGTGGTCGCAAACGAGTACGGCGCCCTTAGCCACGAGGGCCGAGCACTCTCACGGGTCAGGAACGACGACGGCCGGAACCGGACATCCGGCCGGGCCGGGAACGGCGGGCCCCGGCGGGCAGCCGAGGCCCCATCGCAGCTGCTGATCACGCCCGACAGCGCCCTCAGGCGATTCCCCGTGATCCTGACCCTCGTCCTGCTGAGCCTCGTCTCCGCGGGCGCGCTCGCCGCCGGTCTCGCAGGACTACGGACACGTCGCCGATCGGCGCACCTGCCGGGCCACCGTCTCCGTCCACACCCGCCTGCCGACATCCCGCAGGCTCCGCGCTGAGGTCCTGGACGCGGTGGGCGCGGGGCCGGCC
>NZ_JBHUYJ010000143.1:0-16331 GCF_042668715.1 Streptomyces sp. NPDC057271 | reverse complement strand
GCGCGCCCTCACCCTCCATCGAACGCGCCGCCCCGTACGCCTCCTCCCCGAAACGCGCCTCCAACTCCCGCACAAACCCCGCCACGGCCTCCCACCGCAACGACTCCTCCACCAACGCCGACTCACTCAACTGCGGCCACGCCTGACCACCCAGCGCACCCAACGGACCCTCAGCCCACTCCGGAACCTCGATGTCACCCAACCCGGCCACCGGCCTTTCAGCGCAGAAGAGAAGGGTGACACTCATCACGGCCCCCGTTTTCGCTGGCCGTCCGGCGCAGCAAGTTCATACACGCTGCGCCAAGGCAAGGGGTTCGAAAGGAGGGTGACCCTTCCGACCGCGCGACGGCTCAGTGGCCGGTGTCGCGCCGCTGAGACTGCACGACCAGGCGCCGAGCGGCGGCGACGTTCGGGCACCCGGCGATCGCCATCTCTGTTTCCAGTTCCTCCTTCAGCAGATGCAGCACTCTTGCCACCCCGGCTGCCCCGGCGGTGGCCAGTCCCCACAGAACCGGGCGGCCGACCATGACCCCCGAGGCGCCGAGGGCCAGTGCTTTGAGGATGTCGGTCCCGCAGCACACCCCGCCGTCCAGCAGCAGCTCGGCCCGGCCCGCGACGACATCGGCGATATCGGGCAGCGCGTCGATGGCTGCGATCGCCCCTTCGAGTTGGCGGCCTCCGTGATTGGATACGACGAGGGCGTCCACACCAAGATCCACCGCGGTCGCCGCGTCGTCGGGGTGCAGGATTCCTTTGAGTACCAGCGGCAGTTCGGTCTGTTCCCGCAGCCAGGCGACATCCTTCCAACTCAGCGAGGGGTCGAAGACCGCACGTGTGTGCTCAGCCACGGCGGAGGCCCCTGCCCTGCGGTGAGACTGTGAGGGCACTGGCCCGGGCTCGACATCCCGCCCGTGAAGATGGACCGGACGCACCCATGGCGGCACGGCGAAGCCGGACCGCATGTCGGCGATCCGCCGTCCCATCCTGGGAACGTCCACGGTGAGCATCAGCGCGCGGCAGCCCGCCGCCTCGGCCCGGCGTAGCAGTTCCGCAACCAGGCCGCGGTCCTTGAGCCAGTACAGCTGGAACCACAAGGTACCGCCGGTGGCCGCTATGTCCTCGACCGTCTGGCTGCTCAGAGTGCTCACGGTGAAGGGAGCTCCGGTACGCCGTGCGGCAGCGGCTGTGGCGAGTTCGCCATCGGGGTGCAGCGCCCTGTGGTAGGCCATCGGCGCCACCGCGACCGGCAGGGCGGCGGGTGCTCCGAGCAGGGTGCACGCTGTCGTCACGTCGCCCACGTCCACGAGGACGCGAGGTATCAGCCTGGCGTGGTCCAAGGCACTGCGGTTGGCCTGGAGCGTCAGTTCGCGGCCGGCGCCGGAGGCGACGAAGCCCTTGATGTCGTCGGGGAGCCTCTTGGCCGCCTCCGTCTCGATGTCGGCCAAGGTGAGCAGGGTGTCCAGTCGACACTCCGACGAGTCCGCCGGACGGGCGCTCGTCCCACCGTGCACGGGCGTCGGCGGCATCATTCGTCACCGCCAAGCCGTTCGGTCAGCTGTGACACGGTGGAGGCATCCATCAGCACCCGCAGACCGCACTCCACGCCGAGAACGGACTTGATGCGGTTGACGAGCCGCCTGGCGAGCAGGGAATGACCACCCAGGTCGAAGAAGTCGTCGTCCACGCCGACCTCGGGCAGGCCGAGGACTTCGGCGAACAGCCCGCACAGCGCCTCCTCCCGCTCACTGCGGGGCTTGCGCAGGGCGCCGACGGCCGGGCCGGACGGGTCTGGCAGGGCGTCGCGGTCCAGCTTGCCGTTGACGGTGACCGGCAGCCTCTCCAGGATGACCACTTCGTCAGGAACCATGTATGCGGGCAGCAGGTCGAAGAGGGAGCGCCGCAGTTCCCCGCGGTCGAGTCGCAGCGGAACACCTGATGGACCAGCCGCCGGGACGGCGTAGCCGACCAGGCGCTTGTTGCCCGGCTCGTCCTCACGGACCACGACAGCCCCCTGCGCGACACCGGCGCACGCCGCCAAAGCGGCCTCGACCTCCCCCGGCTCCACCCGGAAACCGTGGATCTTGACCTGCTCGTCGAGTCGGCCCAGGAACTCCAGAGTGCCGTCTGCTCGCCAGCGGGCAAGGTCGCAGGTGCGGTACATCCGTTCGCCGGGGGGACCATAGGGGTCGGCAGCGAACCGTTCCGCGGTGATTCCAGGGCGGTGGAGGTAGCCGCGTGCGAGGCCGCCGCCCGCCAGATACAGCTCTCCCACCACACTCGGCGGCGCCGGGCGAAGCGTCGAATCCAGCACGTAGACAAGGGTGTTGTCCTGCGGCCGTCCCAGCGGGACCGGATGGCTCACCTCTTCCGGCCTGCGCCATGCCCCCTCCGTCACACAGAGAGTGGCTTCTGTCGGACCGTACAACGTGCGCACCGTCGTCCGCGGGCACGCCTCGAGCACCCGTCGGACCGCTTCCGGCGGGACGACGTCACCTCCGGTGAGCACCTCGCGCGTCTGCGTGAAGGCGTCGACGAGGTCTTCGGCCAGGATACGGAAGAGCCCGGCCGTGAGGTGGAGGTGGGTGACGCCGTACTCCCTCACCAGTCGATCGAGGCCGGCTGCCCCCACCGGTCCCTCCGGCGCGACGACGACACGGGCCCCACGCAGCAGTGGCACCCAGATCTCGTACACCGAGATGTCAAATGCGTGCGGCGCGTGCATCAGCACGCTGTCGCCGGTGCCCACGTGCCAACCCGAGTGCCTCACCAGCTCGATCAGGCTTCGGTGGGAGACCGCCACGCCCTTCGGGGTACCTGTCGACCCGGAGGTGTACATCACATAGGCCAGTGTCTCCGGCAGGGCGGCGGTGTCCACTCCGCGGGCTGCTTCGCCGATGGAGGCGGAAGGACCGTCGGCCGTGACGGTCAGCACGGTGACACCGATGGCCGCCTGTTCGGCAGCGAGCTCGTGCCCGGCGAAGGCAGCGTCGGTGACGAGGACGGGCGCGCGCGCCTCGTCGAGGACTACTCGCATCCTCTCGACCGGGTTCCCGGTGTGCAGCGGCACATATGTGCCGCCCGCGCGGAGCACCGCCAGGAGCACCGCGATCAGCTCGGCCGACCGCTCCATCAACACGGCGACCGGGGTCTCGGCCGTCACCCCCGCATCAGCCAGGCGCTGTTCGAGCGCTCGTGAACGCGCATCGAGCTCCGCGAACGACCATCGGACGGCCCCCGACTCGACCGCCACCGCTCCCGGGGTCCGCAGGGCCTGGGCGGTGAAGAGGGCAGGCACGGTCGCCGGCTCCGACGGCGCTGTTCGTACGGCGCCGTTCCATTCCACCAGAATCTGGTGCCGCTCCTGCAGGGATAGGATCTCCGGTTGTCCCAGCCGCTGGTCGGGGTCCTCGACCAGGACAGCCAGCAGGTGCTGGAACCGCGTGGCAAGACCCTCCGCCGTACTGCGGTCGAAAAGCTCCGCGTCATAGACGAGATCGCCGGCGATCCCGCCGCAGCCCCCTTCCAGGGAACGCCGTTCGCGCACGTCGAGCGACAGGTCGAAGGGGCGCGCGGATCCCCCGGTCGCCGACTCCACTTCCACGGAAAGACCGGACGCGTCCAAGAGGGCGGGAAGGCTGTCTCGGAGTGTCAGCATCACTTGGAACAGCGGGTCACCGTCCGCCGGGCGAGGAATACCGCAGGCCTCCGCCACGCGAGCCAATGGGAGGGCGTGGTGTGCGCGGGCGCTCAGTTCGGCCCGCCGGCCGCTCTGCACCAGCGCACGGAAAGTCGGGTCACCAGATGTGTCGATACGCAGGACGACGGTGTTCGCGAAGGCGCCGACAACGTCGTGCAGGGCCTGATCGGTACGGCCGGGGAGGCAGGATGCGATGGGGATGTCGGTGCCGGCTCCCAGGCGGGTGAGGAGTCCTTCCAGCACAGAGAGAAGCAGCGCGAACAGGGTGGTGTCGCACTCGTCGCACAGGACGGACAGCCTTCGGTGCAGCTCCGGGTCCACCGTGAGCGGCACGCTCTCGGTGCGTGCGGCGGCGTCGGCGCGGGTCCGCTCAGCCGGCAACTGGAGACGTTCCGGTATTCCGACGAGTTCGGCTGTCCAGTGGATCAGTTGCCGCTGGAGAAGGCTGTCCGGTTCCTCGCCCCGCCCGAGCAGTCGGTGCCGGCGAAGGGCGTAGTCCTGGTACGTGACCGCCAGAGGGGCCCAGTCAGGGGCGCGTCCAGCCGCGCGTGCCGCGTAGGCGGCGGCCACATCACGGGCCAGTGGCGCCATGGACCAGCCGTCCGCCGTCAAGGGGTGCACGACCAGTACGAGCACGTGAGTCTTCGGCTCGTCGGTCTCGAAAAGCGTGGCCGCGAGAGGAGGTCCGCTCGTCAGCGGCAAGGCGCTTCCGGTTGCAGCGGCGAGATGGTGAGTGAGTTCCTCATGCCCGGTTCGAATGACCGGAAGCTGGACGGCCTTCTCGTACGGAGCGAGGATCCGCTGTGTGGGTACGTCCTCGGAGTCCAGGGAGAACACCGCACGAAGCATGTCGTGGCGGGCTGCCACGTCGTCGAGAGCCTTGCCGAGGGCCCGCCGGTCGAGTTCCCCGCGCAGCCGGAGGGTGAGTATGAGCGGGGAAGGCATGTCCCCGGTGCCGTACAGGTCGAAGATCTGCCGCTGTGCTGGGGACAGCGGTATCCGCTCTGGACGGATGGACGTGTTCGGCATGTTCACGCTCCCGGTGCGGGCGGAGTACTGGTGGCAACGCAGGCGGGTCCGGTCAGTTCTTCGAGCTCGGTCGTGACAGCGCGTACGAGTTCTTCCTGGCTCGACACGAGGTAGAAGTGGTCTCCGGGCAGTACGCGCGCGGCGAAGCCCTGGGCCGCCACCTCCTCCCAGCCGCGTACTCCGTCCACACTGACATCGGGGTCGCGGTCGCCCACGTACGCCCGCACCGGGCAGTGCACCGGCCGTGGGGAGGGCGCCCGGTACATCCCGGCGATTCGGAAGTCGGCACGCAGGGCGGGCAGTATCAGTTCACGCAGTTCGGGGTCCTCCAGAACCCCGTAGGCGGTTCCGCCGAGCCTGCGCATCTCGTCCAGGATCGCCTGGTCGCCGCCGGAGTGAACGTCTCTGGGGCTGCGCGTGTGCGGCGCCATGCTGCCGGAGACGAACAGAGCGGCAGGACGGAAGCGCTGCTGATCCTGCAGCCGCAGCGTCACCTCGTAAGCCAGGCAGGCGCCCATGCTGTGGCCGAACAGCGCCAAGGGAATCTCGAGGAAGGGCAGCAGCGCCGCGTGGACCGCGTCGGCGAGCTGGTCCATGGAGCCGATGGCCGGCTCCCGGAAGCGTTGCTGGCGTCCCGGGTAGTGACAGGTCAGTACCTCCACATCGTCGCCGAAGGCACCCTTCCAGGAATGGAAGAAGCTGGCGCTTCCCCCTGCGTGCGGGAGCAGAACCAGCCGCATTCTGGGAGGTTTTCTCGTTCCGGCTGGCCGAAACCAGCCCGCTTCCGAGGTGTGAGTGACAGCCATGTGTCTCTCCGTCCGTCCGCGTGGTGGGGCTCCAAGTCGCCTTGTCCGGCGCTCTTTTGTGCAGGCTACGCGATGCGGGACGGCCCATGGGGCGGTTGAACCAGGTGAGGGGGTGATACGTGCGAGCGGCTGAAGCCATGTTGTGCAAGGCGACTTTCAGCCTCGATACCGGAGACCTCATGGGCGCAATCGCTGAAGAGTTCGATGCCGTTGTGGTCGGTGGCGGGCCAGGCGGATCCGCGTCGGCCGCTCTGATCACCAAACAGGGGCACCGGGTACTGCTGTTGGAGAAGGAAGTCTTCCCCCGCTACCAGATCGGTGAGTCGCTTCTCCCCTCGACCGTTCACGGGATCGGCCGGCTGCTCGGGATCACCGAGGAACTCGAGAAGGCCGGGTTCGTCCGCAAGACCGGGGGCACCTTCCGCTGGGGGACCAACCCCGAGCCGTGGACGTTCGCCTTCTCCGTGTCGCCGCGGATGGCGGGCCCCACCTCCTTCGCCTACGAGGTCGAGCGTATGAAGTTCGACAAGATCCTGTCGGACAACGCCCGTCGTCTCGGTGCCGACGTCCGGGAGAACAGCACGGTCACCGAGGTGCTCAGCGATGACGAACGGGTGGTCGGTGTGCGCTGGACGGACGTCGACGGCAACGTCCGCGAGGCCCGTGCGACGTTCGTGATCGACGCGTCCGGCAACACGTCCCGGATCTCCGGTAGCGGGGGGGGCGCCGCGTCTACTCGGATTTCTTCCGCAACCTGGCCCTCTTCGGCTACTTCGAGGGCGGTAGGCGCCTGCCGGAGCCCGGGTCGGGCAACATCCTGTCCGCCGCGTTCGACAGCGGCTGGTTCTGGTACATCCCGCTGAGCGACACGCTCACCAGCGTAGGCGCCGTGGTGCGGCGTGAGATGGCCTCCAAGGTGCAGGGCGACCCCGAGAAGGCACTGCGCACCCTGATCGCGGAGTGTCCGCTGATCTCCGACTACCTCCGACGCCACGCGTGTCACCGAGGGCCCGTACGGAGAAATCCGCGCCCGAAAGGACTACTCCTACTGCAACACGGCCTTCTGGCGGCCCGGCATGGTCCTCGTCGGAGACGCGGCGTGCTTTGTCGACCCCGTGTTCTCGTCGGGCGTGCACCTGGCGACCTTCAGTGGCCTGCTGGCGGCACGGTCCATCAACACGGTGCTCGCCGGGAAGCTGGACGAGCGCCGCTCCTTCGCCGAGTTCGAGGCGCGCTACCGGGCGGAGTGCGCGGTCTTCTATGAGTTCCTGGTCTCGTTCTACCAGATGCATGTCAGCGAGGACTCCTACTTCTGGCAGGCGAGGAAGGTCACCAGCGCCAACTCGGGAGACCTGCAGGCGTTCGTGGATCTCATCGGCGGCGTATCGTCCGGCGATTCAGCCCTCATGAACGTGGCAGCGGTGGGGGAGCGGTTCCGCACCGCCTCCGCGGAGCTGTCGGCAGCGGTCGATCAAGTGGCCGAGAGCCGGAGCGGCACCATGAAGCCGCTGTTCGACTCCCGGATCGTCGGCGACGTCATGGCCGAAGGGGCACGTATCCAGGCCACCGCCTTCCTGGGCACCGCAGACGACAGGCCGGCGGCCACTGGCACCGGCCTGATCGCGACCGACGACGGCCTGCTCTGGACAGAGTCCGGCGATGTGTGACGGTCCGCCGCCAGGACCACACGGCCGAGACGTGCCATGACAGGACATCAGGCAGCGGAGCTACTGCTCGGCCTGGCGTTGCTGGCGGTCCTGTCCCGGCTCTGTGGCGCACTGGCGGTGCGGCTCGGCCAGCCTGCCGTGGTCGGGGAGATCAGCTGTGGGATCGCGCTGGGTCCCACGCTTTTCGGTGAACGGCTGTCGGAGGCCCTGTTCCTCGGCGATGTCCGCCCGCTGCTGGCGGCACTCGCCGGAGTCGGCGTGGCGCTGTTCATGTTCACCGTGGGCCTGGAGTTCGACAGCGACGTGTTGAGGGGGCGGATGCGCGCCGCGGTCAGCATCTCAGCGTGTTCGGTCGTCGTACCGCTGCTGTGCGGAGCCGGGCTCGCGCTCTATCTGCTGCGCGGTCACCAGGTGCAGCACCGCAGGGGATTCGTCCTGTTCATGGCGGTGGCCATGGCCGTCACCGCTTTCCCGGTCCTGGCCCGCATTCTGCGGGAGCGCGGAATGCACCGCACGGAGATCGGAACCCTGGCCCTGGCCGCAGCCGCGGTCGGCCGACGTACGGGCCTGGTCACTGTTGGCCTTGGTGGTGGCTCTGACCGGCGGTGCCGCCGTCGGCGGCTGGAAGCTGTTGCTCCTCGTCCCCTACGGCCTGACGGTGGCGTTGGTGGTCCGGCCACTGTTCCGCAGGGTGCTCGATCGCTGGGAGGACGGTGAGGGCGGTGGCGGCGTCCTGCCGTGGGTGCTGGCAGGGCTCCTGCTCTCCGGCGGCTTCACGGAGTGGATCGGACTGCACCTCGTCTTCGGCTGCTTCGCGTTCGGCGCCGCGCTGCCCAATGGCCGGTCGGAGCGGTTGCGCCGCGAGCTGCTGGTGCGGATAGAACCCCTCACGACGCAGCTGCTGCTGCCCGTCTACTTCGTTCTGGCCGGTCTCAAGGTCGACCTGTCCGGAGCGGGTACGGCCGGCGTCGCCGAACTCGTGCTCATCACTGTGGTCGCCGTGGCCGCGAAGATGGCCGGCGCTTATGCCGGAGGGCGCGGCGCGAGGCTCGCACCGCGCCCCTCCTCCACGGTTGCCCTGCTCATGAACACCCGCGGACTGACAGAACTGGTGGTTCTCACCGTCGGGCTGGAACTCGGCCTGCTGGATGCCGGCCTGTACTCCCTGATGGTGGCGATGGCGGTCGTCACGACCGCGATGACCGGTCCGCTGCTCAGCCTGCTCGGCCACCACCGGACCCGGGGCCGAGGCCCGGCGGCTCGGCCCGACGCCTCTCTCTGAAGCTATCCCTGGATCGTGCGCACCTGGCGACCGGATCGTGAGAGCTCAGTGGAGAAGGCCGCCCACCCGGTCACCCGTCCAACGCCGCCGTCGTGGGGTCGGGGCTCAGCCGCTCATCGCAGCTCCGTGAAAGCCTTGGCGGGACGCTGCGCGTCCGTCGCGATGGCCTGCAGGATCCGGAGCAGCTGGTCGGCGGCTGCGGTCGCCGTCTTATGGTCCAGGACGTCAGGCCGGTACCCGAGGCGCAGATGGAGTCGCTCGCCCGGCGTCGCCGTCAGGCTCAGCGGGTACGGCGTGGCTTCCAGGCCGTCCGCGTCATCGATCCGCAGACCGCCCGGCAGCTGCCAGACCGTCTGGTCGAAGGGGTAGTTCTCGAAAACCAGGAGGGTGTCGAAGAGCCGTTCGTGTCCCGTCAGGTCCGCCACCTCTCGCTGGCTGAGGAACTCGTGGTCCGCCAGCCGGTACTGCTCGGCTTGGGTGTCACGCAGGATGTCGAGGAGCGGTCTGTCGGGGGTCAGGCGCACTCGTGTCGGCAGCGTGTTCATGAACAGGCCGACCATCGACTCCACACCGGGAAGCTGGGCTGGCCGGGCAGCGCTGGTGGTGCCGAAGACCACGTCCTCGCTGCCCGTCAGGCCGGCCAGCAGCAGGGCCCAGGCCCCGCGGGTGAGGGTGCCGAGGGTCAGACCTGCGGACGCGGCGAGTCGGCGCAGGGCCTCGGTGTCGGCGGCGGACAGCTCGGTCACGAGATCGGCGGGCATGACCTCGACCCGAGCCCCGGCCTGCGGAGCGACGAGCGAAGGAGCCTCGACTCCGTCCATCGCCTGACGCCAGGCGGTCCGGGCCGCGTCACGGTCCTGGTCGGCGAGCCAGTCCAGGTAACGGCGGTACGGGACAGCCGGAGGCAGCTCGGACGCCCGTCCGTCGTACACGGTGAACAGCTCCCGCAGCAGAACGGGCAGCGACCAGCCGTCGGCGATGATGTGGTGGATCGTCAGGATGAGGCTGTGGCGCTCCTCGCCGAGCCGGGCCAGCAGGACCCGAAGCAGCGGCGGCCGATCCGGGGCGAAGCGGGACGTCCGGCTCACTGCCATGAGCCGGGCCAGTTCCCGCTGCTGTTCGCCGGTATCCATATGACTCAGGTCGACGGTCTCCCACGGCAGCGCGGGCACCGGCACGACCATCGCCACCGAGCCGCCCTCAGCGGTTCTGCGGACGAAGGCGGTACGCAGAACAGCGTGCCGTTCGAGTAGTTCGTGCCACGCGCCGCGCAGCGCCTCGTCGTTCAGCGGTCCCGCGATGCCGAGGCGAATGCAGTTGGTGTAGACGTCCGGTGCACCCTCGTCCACGGTGGTGTGGCACAGCATCTCCTCTTGCAGCGGAGACAAGGGAAGGACGTCCTGGGCATCGGGGTGGCCGGCCAGGAGCTCGTCGAGCGAGCTCTGGTCGAGTCGGACCAAGGGGAAGTCGGAGGGGGTGTGCCCGCCGATCCCGGCTTGCCCCAGGGATCCCGCGAGGTTTCGCAGGGCCTGGCACCAGGTGTCGGTCACGGCGCACACCTGCTCCTCGGAAAGGACGCCGCCGGCCCAGAGCATGGTGAGGGAGAGCTCGGGACCGTCGGGTCCGTCGAGGGTGACCACGTTGGCTTCAAGGGCGTGCGCCAGAGCGGCGGCGGGAGGGGCACCGGTGGTGAGACCGCTACGGTCCGCATCCAGTTCCCAGCCGTGGACGGGCTGGGACACGGTCGCGCGGCCAAGGTAGTTGAAGCCGATCTGGGGCCTTGGGGCGGTGGCCAGCAGCGGCGCCGTCTGGGGATTGAGGTGGCGGAGCAGACCGTGGGCGAGTCCGTTGCCGGGGACGGCCCGCAACTGCTCCTTGACCCGCTTCACCGCACGGGCCAGGCTCACCGGGTCGGTCGGGACGGCATCACCCGGGTCGAGCCGAACCGGATGCAGGCTGGTGAACCAGCCCACCGTACGCGAGAGGTCGACGTCCGCCACCGTCTCGTCTCGCCCGTGGCCCTCCAGCTCGAAGAGGAAGCCGTTGTCACGTGGGTGATGCCGCACCAGAGCCGTGGCGAGGGCGGCAAGCAGCACGTCGTTGACCGTGCCGTGGAAGGCTGAGGGCACCGCGCCCAGCAACGGACCCGTGACCTCCGTGGGAAGGACGCGGGTGAGAGTACCGGCGGTGGCTCCCGTGTCCATCGCCGGGTCAAAGGGGCGGCAGCCCAGCAGAGCGTCGGGCTGCCGCGCCGATTCCACCCAGTAGGGGAGCTCTGCCAGCAGCTGCGGGCTGTGGGCACGGTCGTTCAGGTGCTGCGCCCACCGGCGGAAGGAAGTCGGCACGGGTTCGAGCTCCGGCTGCCGGCCTTCCGCCGCTGCCTGCCACGCCTGAATGATGTCCGGCAGCAGGATCCGCCAGGAAACGCCGTCGACGGCCAGGTGATGGACGGCCAGGAAGAGCTGTCCGGGGCGCGCGGATCCGGCGTCGAACCATACGGCTTGCAGCATGATGCCGGACTCGGAGCTGATCCGCTCCCTCGCGCTCAGGGCCTCGGCTGCCCGCACGGCCTCCAGCTCCTCCTGCTCCACGTCGGACACATCCACCCGGCGAACGAGTTCGGAGGCACTCACCGTTCCGGGCGCCGGCGACTCCAGGGCCCAGACCAGACCACCGACGGAGCGGGTCAGCCGCATCCGCAGCGCGTCGTGGTGGTCCATGACGGCTTGTACGGCGGCGACCAGTTCCTCCTCGCCGAGTCCTGCGGGACACGTGAGGAGCACCGTCTGCTGCGCACCGTCGATGAGCCCCGGCTGCTCGCGGAGCCGATGGAGGACCGGGGTGAGCGGCACCTGGCCGACGCCGTCGTCATGGTGAAGGCGGTCGGGAGCAGTTGCGTCCGCCCCGCCCCGCGGTCCTGCGCACAGCGCTGCCAGAGCCGCGACGGTCTGGTGCTCGAAGATGTCCTTCGGCGTGATGTCCAGTCCGGCCTTTCTCGCCCGACTGGCCAACTGGATGGACATGATGCTGTCGCCGCCCAGGCCGAAGAAGTTGTCGTCGACCCCGATGTGGGCCAGGCCCAGAAGCTCCTGGAACAGGGACGTCAGAGTCCTCTCCGTCGAGTCGACGTCGGTGAACACGGCCCCGGCTGTCGTCGTCGGCCGTTGCGGCAGGGGAAGGGCTTTGCGATCCAGCTTTCCGTTGGGGGTGAGGGGAAGGGCATCCAGGGGGAGCAGGGAAGTGGGAACCGAGTACTCGGGAAGTGCACCGGCGAGGTACTCGCGCAGACGGGCGGTGTCGGGGCGGTTCCCCGGGGAGCGGACGAAATAGCCGACGAGCTGCTTCTCGCCGCCCTGGCCGGGGTGGGCGGCGACCGCGCAGTCGGAGATGCCCGGGAACGCGGCCATGACCGACTCGACTTCTCCCAGTTCTATGCGGAACCCCCGGATCTTGACCTGGTCGTCGACTCGTCCGAGGTGTTCGAGCGTTCCGTCGGAGTGCCAGCAGAAGAGGTCTCCGGTGCGGTACATGCGGCTTCCGTCCGGCCCGAACGGGGCCGCGACGAAGCGCTCGGAGGTGAGTGCCGGTTGGCCGAGGTAGCCGCGTGCCAGGCCGTGCCCGGCAAGGTACATCTCGCCGACCACACCCGGGGGCACCGGCTGGAGGTTCCTGTCGAGGATGTGGATGCGCAGGCCGTCGCGGGGTCTGCCCAGCGGAGTGGTCGAGGTGGGCGGGGTGTGCGCGGTGATGGTGTTGGACGTGGCGAACATGGTGATCTCGGTGGGCCCGTATCCGGCCGTGAGCCGTACGCCATCCACTTCCGCCAGGACCGCGCGCACGGCGGATGGCGGGATGGTGTCGCCACCGGTGAAGACCTCCCGCAATCCCGCCAGGCACCCGGGGTCCTCCTCGACGATGGTGCGGAAAAGACCGGCGGTCAGGTGCAGACGGGTCACACCGCGCTCAGCGACGCTTCTCCGGATTTCTGCGGGATCGACTGCCCCGGGCCGGGGAAGCACGACCGCTCCGCCACCCAGGAGGGGCACCCAGATCTCACACGTGGAGGCGTCGAATGCGTGGGGGGCGTGGAAGAGGAAGCGCTCAGGGGTCGAACCGCGCCAGCGCTGGTCCAGGGCCAGACCGAGGACGCCCCGGTGCGTGGTGGCGATGCCCTTGGGCAGGCCCGTGGTCCCCGAGGTGTACATGACGTACGCGGTCTGGTCCGGGGACACGCGGACCGCGAGCCGCGGTGCGGCCGGCTCGTCGGTGACGTCGGTCGGTCCGGGAACGCGCAAGGTGGTGAGCCCCGCGGGCAGCCGGCTGTCGACGTCACGGTCAGTGAGTACGACGCGGCACCCCGTCTGCTGGAGGATCGTCTCGATCCTCGCCCGGGGGCTGCGTTCGTCCAGGGGCACGTAGAAGCCGCCCGCTTTGAGCACTCCGATCATGGCCACGATCAGGTGCGGGGAGCGGTCGAGCAACAGGGCGACTCCTTCCTCCGCCCGCACGCCCAGCCCGGCCAGGTGGTGGGCCACCCGGTTCGAGAGCTGGTCCAATTCGTCGTAGGCCAGTGAACCGCCCTCCCACACCACGGCCTCCGCCTTCGGTGTACGAGCCGCCTGCGCTGCGAACACCTCTGCCAGGCACGCCTTTGGCATGGCGGCCTCGGCGCCGGTCCAGTCGGCGAGCATCCGGTGGCGCTCGGCGTCCGAGAGCACCTCAAGGCGCCCCGTCGGGACGCTCGGGTCCGTCACCGCCGCCGTCAGCAGGCGCACCAGGCGCGATGCCATCTGCTCTGCCGTCCCCCGGTCGAACAGGTCGCTGCTGTACTCCACACTCGCTGCGACGCCGTCGGGCGCTCCGTCGGTGGTGAATCGCTCCGTGATGTGGAAGCTCAGATCGAACTTGGCGACCTCGCCCTGGAGTTCCTGGAACTCTGCATCGAGGCCGGCGAGCCGCAGGGTGTCCTCGCCCGTGGCCGGCGGAGCCGACAGGGCTACCTGGAAGAGGGGGTGGTGTGAGAGGGAACGGGTCACGTTCAGGGCGTCGACCACCCGGTCGAACGGGATGTCCTGGTGAGCGTAAGCCTCCAGCGCCACGTCACGTGCGCGGTCCAGCAACTCCACGAAGTCGGGGTCGCCGCTGGTGTCGGTCCGCAGGACCAATGTGTTCACGAAGAACCCGACCAGACCTTCCAGGGCTTCATCGGTTCGCCCGGCCACGACCGTCCCGAGTGGAATATCGGTGCCCGCGCCGAGCCTGGTCAGCAGGGCTGCCAGGCCTGCCTGCACCGCTATGAAGACGCTTGCCGACCGCGACCGTGCCAGCGCGGCCAGCTGCGCGTGGACCTCGGCTGGTATCTCGAACGGCACGGTTCCGCCGCGGTGCGAGGCCCGGGCGGGGCGTTGCCGGTCGACCGGCAACGCCAGCATGTCAGGAATACCCGCCAGCTCCCGACGCCAGAAGTCGATCTGCTGGGCAGCCAGACTCTCCGGGGCGTCCTCGTCGCCCAGCAGCTTCCGCTGCCACAAGGTGTAGTCCGTGTATTGGACAGGCAACGGCTCCCAGCCAGGTGCACGGCCCGACGTCCTTGCCGCGTACGCCTCCGACAGATCACGCGCCAGGATGGGTATCGACCAGCCGTCGGCGGCGATGTGGTGCACGACCAGGGCCAGCACATGATGGTCCGGGGCGAGCCGGAACATTTCGACGTGCAGGGGGAGTTCCACGGTGAGGTCGAATGGGTGGAGTGCCGCTGCTTCGACGAACTCGGGCAGCTGTCCCGCCGTCGTGGAGCGGACCGGTACGGCCGGGACGGCCTGCTCCGTGTCGAGGACCACCAGGCACGGCTCGTCGCCGTCCAGGCTGACCGTGTCGGGGAAGCGAGAGCGCAACGGAAGGTGGCGCTCCACCAGGTCGGCCAGGGCCGCTCGCAGCGCCTCGACGTTCAGCGCACCGCGCAGCCGCAGCACCGCGGGGATGTTGTAGGTGGAGCTCGGCCCTTCCAGGTTGCTCATGAACCACAGCCGGCGCTGAACGGGTGACAACGGCGCGAGCTCCGGCACCGCGGCGCGCGTCAGTCGCGGCCGGGCCGGACCGTCGCCGTTGAGGCGCTCGGCCAGACCGGCGACCGTGGGCGCCTCATAGATGGTCCGGATCGCCAATTCCACTCCCAGGACGCCGCGGACGCGGTTGGCCAGACGGGTGGCCAGCAGGGAGTGCCCGCCCAGGTCGAAGAAGTCGTCGTCGATCCCGACCGGGTCCAGCCCCAGAATGTCACTGAAGATCGCACACAGGGCCGCCTCGTGAGGGGTGCGCGGGCCCCGCCCGCCACCCCGGCGAGTGAACTCCGGTGCGGGCAGAGCCTTGCGGTCCAACTTCCCGTGCGAGGTGACCGGCAGGTGGGGGAGGGTGACCAGGGCCGCCGGCACCATGTGTACGGGCAGGCGGCCGGAAGCGAATGCGCGCAGATCCTGCTCGCCCGCCGGGGCCGTGGCCTCGGCGGGAACGACATAGCCGACCAGGATCGCGTGACCGGGCCGGTCCTCGCGGAGGACGACCGCCGCGTCGGCGACACTGGGGTGGCCGACAAGGACCGACTCGATCTCGCCGAGTTCGATGCGGAAGCCGTTGACCTTGACCTGGTCGTCGGCCCGTCCCAGGCATTCCAGGGCGCCGTCGGCCCGGCGGCGCGCAAGGTCTCCGGTGCGGTACATGCGGCTGCCGGGGGGCCCGTAGGGGTCGGCGACGAACCGCTCGGCGGTGAGGGCGGAGCGGCCCAGGTAGCCGCGGGCCAGCTGGACTCCGGCCAGATACAGCTCCCCCTCCGCGCCCGGTGGCACCGGGCGCAGCCATGTGTCCAAGACGTAAGCGCGTGTGTTGTGCACCGGACGGCCGATCGGAACAGGGCCTTCGCCATCGGAGGCGCACTTCCAGTAGGTCGTGGCGATCGCGGCCTCGGTCGGGCCGTAGTGGTTGTACAGATCCGTGTCCAAGGTGCTGACGAAGAGGTTCCGCCGTTCCTGGGAGAGCGCCTCCCCTCCCGCGATCACAGCGCGAAGCGAGGTACACCGAGCCGCCTCGGGCTGTTCCAGGAACGCCTGGAGCAGGGACGGCACGAACAGTGTCAGCGTGACGTGCTCGCGCTGGATCAGCCGGGCGAGGTAGGCCGGGTCACGCTGGCCGTCGTGCTGGGCGAGGACCGCGGTGGCGCCGTACAGCAGGGGCCAGAACAGCTCGAAGACGGATGCGTCGAAGCTCGTCGCGGACTGCTGGAGCACCCGGTCGCTTGAGGTCAGACCGTACACCGACTGATGCCATCGCAGCTGGTTGACGATGGCGCCGTGGCTGACCACCACTCCCTTGGGTCGGCCGGTGGTTCCGGAGGTGTAGATGACATAGGCCGGGTGGTCGGGCATGAGTCGGTGCTCGTCGGCGGGGGCGGGGGCGGGGATGTCGGAGTCGGCCGTCTGCGGCTCGTCGAGCACCAGTCGGGCCACTCCGGGCAGTTCCGGGAGTGCGTCGGCCACCTCGGAGAGGGTGAGTACGCACACGGGTGTGGAGTCGGCCAGCATGTGGGCGATGCGGTCGGTGGGGTATGTGGGGTCGATGGGGACGTAGGCGGCGCCGGTCTCGAGTACGGCGCGGGCGGCTATCACCCAGTCCAGGGAGCGGGGCAGTATGAGCGCGACGCGGCGTTCGGGCCCTGCGCCGAGGGCGACCAGCCGTCGGGCCAGGGCGTCGGCTCGTGTCTGTAGTTGTGCGTAGGTGAGTGTGTGGTCTTCGAAGACCACGGCTTGGGCGTCGGGGGTGTGTGCTGCTTGTGCGCGGAGCAGTTCGCGCAGTGTGGC
>NZ_JBHUYJ010000142.1:0-16622 GCF_042668715.1 Streptomyces sp. NPDC057271 | reverse complement strand
GGAAGAACTGCTCAGCACCCTCCTGCTCCAGAAGCTGCCCCAGTTCCGTCACACGCGGATCGAAATCCGCCAGCACCTGATCGGCATCCGCCGGAGCCGGATCGACGTCCATGGCGTCCGTGTCACCGACGCCCTCCCCCTCGTCGAGGAACCTCGCGAAATCCGCCAGATCCCGCCCGGACCGCTCCATCGCCCCGAGGAACTCCTGCCACCCCTCATCGAGCAACCCGTCGACGTCCATGGCGTCCGGAACACCGCCGGCAGGCATGCCGCCCACGCCGAGGCTCCGGGGCACGACGCCCAGCTCACGCGTGATGGCCAAGGTCTCCGCCCTGGCCCCTCCGTCCCCTAGCGTCCGGAAGGCTGTCATGACGCGCAGCAGCCTGTCCTCGCGCACCAGCTTCACCGGAAGCGATACGGGTTCCAGGGCGATTCCGCCCAGGGCCGCGTTGAGGTACCCCGATGCGGTGCTGCGCAGGGTGTTGAGCTCGGTCTCGGACAGGTCGTCGAAGAACCGACGCCGGATCAGGAATTCCCTGGCGTACTGACGCCAGGTCTCGATCGTCCACGGGTGCAGACCACTCCGGCGTGCCAATTCGACTGCTCTCGACGCAGCCTCCGTCGTCTCCATCGCGGGATGGTCGAGCAGCGCCATGAAATCGGCTCCGTAGCGCGGACTGTGCTCGAGCATCATCCGGTGCACCTGCAGCACCCGGTCCCGCGCATCGCCCGGCAGGCTCAACACCCGGGTGATGGCCGCCAGCGAGGCTCCCGCGTAGGCCAGCTCCGCCGCGCGGGTCGCCAGTGCGAAGGCCAGGTCGCGTCGTAGCTGCTCCAGGCTCGGCAGATTCGGGTCACGCGGGTCGATCCGCTGCAGCCGCTCCGAGGAGATCGGCGGGCTGGGGTAGTGCCGCAGGACTTCCGTGTAGCCCCGGCGCAGTTCCTCCGCCCCCGGCGATGTCGTGGAAGTCTCCGCTCCCGACTGCCGGGGCTCGGCCTCCGTGTCCGGCTCAGGGACCGCGCTGCCCGCGAGCCACGCCGTCGTCCGGTTCACCTGACGCGAGGACGCCTGGCCGGTCCCGAACACCTGCCCGGAGATCTCCGGCACATCGTCCACCGCGTCGCGGTCCACATAGTACGCGTCCGCCAGATCCTCGCCACCCTGATCGCTGGTCACAGCGAGCTCGGGGTCCTGGGCCTGCGTCTGGCTGGTGGCCTGCGCCTGCGCCTGCGTGGAACTTTGGCCTGTCTCCCGCGCCTGGACCGGCGCCGGCACCGGCGCGGGTACCGGCTCCTGGACGATGCCCGCGCTCTCCCGTGCCTCCGCGAGCCCCAGCAGCAACAGGGCGTCGCCCTCGGACACCGGCTCCGGCGCGGGTACCGGCTCCTGGACGATGCCCGCGCTCTCCCGTGCCTCCCCGAGCCCCAGCAGCAACAGGGCGTCGCCCTCGGACACCGGCACCGGCACCGGCTCAACGTCCATGACGTCCGGCAACGCCTCGTCGTACACGAGCGCGAAGAGCCGCGACGATCCCACCATCGCGGTCAGGCGCGAATCGACGATCGTCGGGACACCCACCTTCCACAGCCAGTACCGGACCGCGCCGACCTCGATCGCCGAGGGCGTCGAGACCCCGAAGACCATGCTCGCCAGCCGACCCGCGTCGACCGTGCCGTCCTGTGCCCGAAGCCCCTCCGCCACGCGAAGGACCTGGTCGACGAACCTCTGGTACGGGCTGCCGTCCTCCGTGCCGTCGAGGTACCGGGTGGCCTCGCGCCACCCCTCCACCCGTCGAAGGGAGTCGGGCGACACGTCGCCGAGGACATCTGCCGCGAAGTCGGACAGCGGCCGCGGGGACGGATTGTCCTCGTCAGCGCGCATGGCGGCGATGGCGATCAGCATCTCGCGCGCCGGACGTCCGTCGCTGAGGTGGTCCTGGCCGAACTTCGCGCCGGCTTCAAGGTACCCGGCCACCAGGCCCAGCACGCTCCTGTCAGCGGCGAGAGCCTCCGGGAACATCTGCTGGGTGAATTCTTCGACGGAGACGCTCACCGCGTCATCCACGTTCACGGCGACTAGCGTCCGCTCGGCGGACACCTGTTGCGCCGCTTGGAACTTCTCGGGTCCGAGCAACGGGATGCCCTCAGCCTGCAGCCATTGCGCCAGCAGCGGCACGGCCCGCTCGTGGGCAGACGGGTCGAAGAGGAACGCGGCGAGCCCGTACAGGTCCGCGCCGCCCCACCTCTCCATGTCGACACTGGCACGGCTGACGGCCATCGACCGCAACGTGAAGACCGCGGTGTGGTGCAGTGTGCCGTCGGTGTTCCAGACCGGCCTGCCGGCACGGAGCATGCCCCGCTCCACGGTCTCGACGGCCTCGGTGGTCCGCGCATACCTCCCGTCGGGCGCGCCGCCCAGCAGGCCGCGAGCCCGCAGGCCGTTCGCCACACGGAGCCGCTCCACAAGGGCGCGCGCCTCCCGGTCACGCGTCGGCGACTGCTGATTGTCGCGCAGGAACCGCGCCACTTCGATGTACGTCCAGTAGACCTCCGGGCGCGCCTCGCGGAGGGCCGGACCCGGGCGGGTTCCCCAGACCCGGGGTACCTCGATCATCTGGCCGACGATGTCGACGGCCTCCTCTATCAGCGCGTCGAGTTCGGAGCCGGGCGGCTGCTCGCTCAGCTCCTGCTCGAATGCCGCGTTGAGGTCGGTGACACGCACCTCGTCCATTGAGTCGACCGCGTCGCCGTACAGCGGCGGCTGTCCAGAGCTTTCGTACGGAGGAACGGGAATACCGGCGGCTTCCGAGTTCACGGTCGTCATCGGCCGGCTCAGGAGCGTGTCGAAGTACGTGGCCGCGCTGGGGTGCATCCCCCGCCCCACGACGAACTCGATCAGGGCCGCACGGGTCTGCTCTGCGGATGCCCGCGCGCCGGTGAGATCGCTGATGAGATCGAAGTCGTACGCGTACTGCTCCGATTCGGAGAGCAGGTGTCGGTGTATTTCGTCCGTTGCGGGGAGCCCGAAATCCCACCGTCCCGTGTAGACGACCTCCTCCACCGGCGAAGTGAATACATGGTCCTGCCGCAGCGGTCCACCGAGCAACCGGACATCTTCCAGTGCCTGTTCGACCGGGTCGTGGCTGTCTTCGCTCGGGAGCACCGACTCGCTGTACTCGCCCCAGGAATCGCCGAGGTACAGCTCGGTCCAGTGGGCGATGACATCATCGGGTACGTCGATGTCGCTCGCCGCCTCGGCGATCAGGTCCTCCAGTCCCGGTGCGGACCGCGTCTCACGCCCCAGCCAGCCCATCTCCTCCATCGTGCGCACGGCCTCGACGAATTCGGTGAAGTCGCGCCGGTACCGGCTCGTCTCCTCGAACAGCAGCCTGTGCAGCACATTCCGCTCGATCTCTCCACTCGCGCGGAAGAGCCCGCCGGCGGAGTACAAGGTGGCCGACAGCTCCCTCGCCACGAGATGCCGCAGCTGGGGACTCCGGCCTGCCCAGTACTGACCCACGTCGCGAGAAACGCCTATGCCGGCCACGGCCATTTCATAGGCTGCCTGGGAGCTGTCCTCACCCCTCAGAACCAGCTCGCGGAACGACTCCTGGAAACGCGTCCAGGCTTCGCGGAACGCCTCGTTATGGGCCAGAAACACGCTCTGTGAGTCCGCGTCCAGGCCGGCGTCGCCGAAGACAGGCAGACCGGCGCGCACACGCTCGCGCATCGCCTCGTACCGCGCGGACGGACTGAGGGTCGCCCACTCACCGGGAATCGCCGTGTCGGGCTCGGACGAGCTGTCCCCATCCGATTCCGACGCCGTCTCCCACTCCGACGACCCCTCCGAGCGGTTCTCCTCCACCGCCTGAACGGCTTCCCGCCCGTCGGAGACGTCCTCCTCGTCAGTCACCCAGCCGTCGCTGCTGTTCTCGTGCTCGGAGTGCGACACCTCGGTCTCGGACGACTCGCCGTCCGAAAGCTGATGCTGCCAGCCGTCCTGCTCGGACGACTCGCCGTCCGCCGTCCGGAACCTGTTCCTGGGTGCGCCGGTGGTGCCTGCGCCGGTGGTGCCCGCATCGGTGGTGCCCGTCCGCGACGGCCGGTCGCCGAGCAGACGCCGTGCCGCCGCGAGCTGATCCTGCCAGCCGTCCTGTGCCCGCAGGGTCTGCCAGAGGCGTCTGACGCTCGAGTCCATCCCCCTTGAGGCGAGGAACGCTTCGATCGATCTCGGGGACATCCCGTCGCGCGCCATCGACTCGAAGTCCATGAGATCCGCCGCGTACTGCCGGGACGTGGCGAGAAGCCGCTGGTGGTCTGCCAGCCGGGTGGCCGGGTTTCCGGACAGTTCCTGGCTCACCGTGCCGGACGGATCATCCTGTCGGGTGGCGGCGGTCTGCCGGGGTCGCTCCTCGTCCGCCGTGACAGTCACCGCGGTGGCCTCGGCCGGCACCCGACGACTCGCCCAGAAGCTCGCCGTTCCGGGGTTCATCCCTCGCGCCGTGACGAAGGAGGACAGCTCCTCCATCACGGTGTCCTCATCGGCGACCGTGCGCTGTACCTCCACCACAAGCCCGTAGTCGTGCCGGTACCGGGGGGACTCCTCGAGCAGCGACTCATGGACCGTGGCGTTCATGGCGTACGACGGCAGGTGCTCACCGTCCCCATAAACAACACTCTCATCCTGGGTGAGCGGGTCACCGGTCACCGGGGTTGCGTTCCTGCGCAGTTCAGCCACGGCCGGACTGCTCATCGGCCCGGAGAGTTCCAGGACACGCCGGGCCCAATCGGGATCGGTGAGCACCTGCGTCCAGGCTTGGACCACGTCTCCGTGCAGACCGCGTTCCCGGACGGGGCTCGCCGCCTCTCCGGTCCGCTCCCCCGCGTCTCGCGCGCTGCGGGTGGCGAAATCGTAGAACTGGGCCGCGTACGCCACGGAGCCCTCGTACAGCCTCTGATGCAGGTCGAGGACCTCGGCCCGGGACAGCGGACCGAACAGCGGCTCACCGTCGAAGAACTGCCGGATGAGGTCGGCGGCGCTCTGCTCCCTGAAGGCCGTCGCGTGCCCTTCGGGCACGCTGTCCAGGACTGCGGAGCCGGAGCGTTCGGCGGTGGGCAGTCCCAGCTCGGAACGGAGCCGCTCGGCGAGGGAGACAGCCCGAGTGACGTCGCCATCCCGTGATGTGAGGAGGCTGCTATCCGCGTTCAGCGCCTGAGCCAGTGCCAGCACGGCCCACACAGCCCTCGGCGGGATTTCGGCCACCGGGAGGTCCGACCACCCCGTGACGTCCGGCAGCCGCGTCACGAAGGCGGTGGTGATCACTGCTACGTCGAGTACGGCCGTGTGACTGTCGGGGTCGAGCAGAGCCTGGACCGCGAAGTCGTACAGCCCGCCCGTGTCGGGCACCACCGGCGAGAGCCTCTCCAGATCCGGTTCGATCCGCTCAAGAAGACGAACGGACGCGAACTCGGGCGAGGATTCGTCGGCGGAGGGCTGGACACGGGTGTACGGCAGGACGAAATCGTTCCCCACGGAGTCATAGGCCGGCAGACCGTCCCGCGCCCTGCTGTCCCGGAGAGCGAGGGGCAGGTCGTCTTCGAGCCGGATCTCGGTGAAGGTGTCGTCCCGGCTGGATCCCGGCCCGGCAGTCCTGGACTCGGTGGCCTCTTCCGCCCCGGCTCGGGCCTTGGACGACAGCGGGTGGTCGGTTCTCCACTGGCCCGTCTCGACGAGGCCGGCCCAGTACCGGATCTGGCCTTCGCTCAGACCCATCCGTCCGCCGATGGCGAGCGCCGCTTCGAAATCGGGACGCCCGGCCTGCCGTACGCGGGGCTCGTACTCCTCGCCGAACCCGTCGTAACGACGCCTGTAGGCGGCATAGCCCGTCAGCAGACCGTGCAGGACGTCGGAGCTGACCGCCGGGTCGGCGAAGTGGTCCACACCGCGGGTGAGATCCGCGTCGAGCTGTGGCAGACGGGCCTGGAAGTGGGTGAGCCAGCCGCCCGACATGTACCGTTCGGCCCAGTAGACGGACAGGTTGGGGGGCAGTCCGTGCTCGGCCCCGAGTCTCGCCGCCAGCTCGCGGTCGATGTGGCCGGGCGGCACAAGCTGCCCGTAGTGCCGACCGAACCGGGCGTAAGCCATCTCGTAGTCGATGTGGTCCTCGAGCATCGCCTGATGGTTCGACCCCAGCGTGGGTGCGAACATCTGGTCACTGTTCCCTGCCCTGAGTTCTGCCCATACCCGCCCGGTGCGACTGCGCCTGAACGCCGACCACTGGCCGTTGGCCACGAGTTGTGCCCAGTAGCGGCCCTGGCGGATGCCCACGCCGTGCGACCGGCTGACGGCGTCCACATCTTCCGTCCGCAGTCGCCCGGACCGGAGGAAGAGCCGAAGGGCATCACCGAAGGCCATAAAAGCCCTGGAATACGTGCGATGCCCGTGCAGGAGCAGGTGATGGATCGCTGCCGACACCACAGGGTCGCTGAAGTCCATGGTGCCGTTGTCGTACCAACTCCCCCACCTCCGCACGAGGTCGTTCCGGAAGCCTCCCGCTCCCCGGATGACCGCGTCGGCCCAGAAAGTCACGAGGGGCTCCGGCCGTTCCATACGCCGAGCCATTTCACGGATCGCCGCCTGCGGATCGCCGATGCTCATCAGTGTCGGGACATAGTCACGGCCGAATTCCTCGAAGGATTCGCGGTAGTCCTGGCTGTGGACGAACAGGGTCCGGTGGTCGTCGCGAATCTGCCGACTGGACGGAAAGCGGTCGTACCGCCCGGCGACGACACGCGCCCACAGCGCCGTGGCGAGCCGCGCGCCCCTCTCCTCCTGGGCAGAGGCAGAGTCGGTGCGCGGCATGCCTCCCCAGAGACCGGTGCCCCTCGGCAGTTCGAGGTCCTCCCTGATGCTCTCCGTCAGCCTGCGGGCATCGTGCTCCAGCGTCTGGGAACCGCCGTGTTCGCGGAGGAACTGGGCGACCGCGAGGTAAGTCCAGTAGGCGTCGGGACGCGCGGCCCTCAGGCCGACGCCGGGGCGGTCGGCCTGAGGCGTCTGCGCGATGGAGCGGACCAGGTCGACCGACTCACGCAGGAGGATGTCGAAGTACGGTTCGTCGTCGTGAGCGTGGACCTCGCGCTCGAAGGCCCTCAGACGGTTGATGTTCACCCTGCCGGAGATCCGGTTCAGGACGAGCGTCGACTCGTCGGGCTCCGATACGTCGTCGTACGCGGGCACCTCCAAGGACCCCTCGTACAGGTCGGAGAGCGACCGGGTGGCGGCCTCCGCGTCGGGCCGGCCCTCGGCGAGACGCCGGGGCAGCCGGCGCGCCGCCTCGGCATGGAACCTGCCCTCTTCCCCGGCCATGCGCTCCAGGAGGAACCGGGTGTGTCCTGGTGTCAGCCCGTACTCGTCCGCGACAGTGGCCGGGCTGTAGCCGGCATCGCCGCTCAGCAGCCCCTCGGAGTGAGCGCGCCCGAAGCCTTCGACAGTCGCGCTGTACTCCTCCGAGTGCTCCAGGAGCAGTTCGTGCACCAGTGCGGGATCGGTCCCCCCGTCGAAGAGGTCCAGGCCCGCCTCCATCGCGTGGACGAGGGCGCCGGCCACGTCGGCACGGTCCTGTGCGTCCTGAGCCCGGGCCTCGGCCAAGGAGGACTCCAGGTCCGCCGGCCGGGAGACAGAGCTCTCCCCCGGAGAATGCGGCTGCTCCCCCGGCTCCTGTGCCGAACGCGTGCCGCCGCTCTCGTACACAGACGGGCGGAGATCCAGCATCCGGGCGAACATATCGACGACGGCACGTGCCCTGAACTGCGGATCCACGTCATGGCGTCCCTCGTACAGCGCCATCGCCGTACGGGCCACGGCCTCCCGCTGGAGGGCCTGCCAGCGCTGCGCGAGGTCGCTTCCGGAGACGGACATGGGGAACTGCGCCGCGTTGTGGATCAGTGTCGACGCCTGTCGGATCAGGCGCTGGACGGCGTTCTCGTCGCCGTCGAGCGCGCCGCGGAGCTGCTCCATGAGCGCCTGGGTCACGCCCGGCATCGGCTGCGGCAGGTCCGTGAGCCGCGGGGCGCCACGCTCCCGCTGCCGCTCCTCTCGCCGCCGCGTGCGGTCGGGCTGGGCGAGCGGCGGGGCGGGTTCGGCGAGCATGGCGGCCGGGCCGTCCTGTGCCGTCGGCTCGCCGGTGGCGCCCTCCTCGTCCGTGATCGTGATCTCCGGGAGTCCCATGCGTACGGGCATCAGTTCCGCCGCGAGGTCACGGGCCCCCGCGGCGGTGCCGAAGGCGAGCGCGTGAGCGAGGCGGAGCACCACGGCGTTGCGCACGGCTTGCTCCCGCGGCGGCAGCTCGATGGCTCGGTTCTGCGCCACGCCCGTCTCCTCGGCAAGCTCCGAGGCACGGTCCATGGCAGCGTCGAAGTCGGCGCGCGGCAAGGTGGCGAGCTGATGCCTGACCGTTTCCATGGGGCGCGTGTCGGGGCGCTGTGCCAGCGGGTCGATCGTTTCGATGCGGTCGAGGGCCTCCTCCGCCGTCTCGGTCCTGGCGCCGAGGTCCTGGTGGTCGCTCTCGGCTCGGGAGGGTGACGTCACGCGGTTCGCCAGCCAGTCGGCGAGCGCGCCGACCGGGGACCGCCCGGAGGACGACGTCGCCGATCTCGGAGACAGACTCGCGAGGGTGCTGAGGGTGTTGCTCCTGTCCCGCACCCGCTGGATCTTTTCGAAGAGCGCCGGCGGCAGCGTCAGCGGCGGCCGGTTCGGGTTACGGACGGACTGCGGCTCGGTGGACGTCGAGTCCTGCAGCAGGGCGTACATGTCGTCGCCCGAGCGCGACGGATTCGACCTCGCGGCCTCCAGGGCGCGGTCGGCGACATCGGCATAGGTTTCGCCGGCGGTGTCGGTGTCGGTCGCGTCGGCGGTGTCGATGGCCTCCTCCGGCCGGACCTCCGCCCGGATCTCCGTCGGAACGGCCGGCTCGGGCTGCTGGCCGTCCCGGTTGACGAAGCGCCGCAGAAACTTCGGCAGCCTGGGAGCTTCGGCGGCCCGGCCTTCCAGGCTGTGGTTCCGTCCGCTGTCGACGGGCGGGAGGCGGAACCGGCTGCCCTCCCGTGACGTCACCGGAGGGGCCCCGAGCGGATGGTCTCGAAGCACCGGGCCGGAGGCGTGAGCCAGCTCGATCTGTTCGAGGTACGACACCGGCAGCCCGGGGGTCGTCGGCAGCCCGGGCTCGGCCATCAGGCCATGGCTGTCCGCCCGGTCGGGCGTTCTCCGGAACAGCGAGTTCGCGTCGTGCTTCCGGTCGCTCACGCCCGCGTAGTGCAGCATTTCATGGAGCAGATCCGCGTCATCGGCCTCGTGCAGGGCCGCGTCGGCGTTGTCGGAATGCAGGCGGAAGGACAGCTGGTTGGAGCCTTCGGGCTGGTCCGACAGGCTGAGTTCCACGGCCTCCGGGTGGTCTTCGGCGAAGGTCAGCCGCACGTCGAAGTGCAGCTGATCGCCGGCCTCCGTCCCGGACGGGCGGAGCTGGTACCCGCGGTTGAGATGGGTGTCGAGGAGATCCTGCATACGGCGTTCGAGGGCGGGCAGCCGGTCGGCCGCGAATCCCTCGCCGAACCGCACCGGAAGGTTGAACAGCACATGGCGTATCCAGCGGCCGTCCTCCCCCTGGATGCGCTGGACGCCGCTGCGCACTATGACCTCCCGGCCGGCGAGCAGGCCGTCCTGTCGCCCAGCGCCGAGCGGGTCGCGCGCAGGGTCGTAGATCTCGGTGGCGAGGTAGGCGGGTTCCGGTGCGCCGTCGATGCGGTGACGCCATTGTTCCGGCAACACCGGGTCCTGGACGGGCGCCGACAATTCGGGTTCCTGAGTGCCGGACAGCCGTTCCGCGTCCCCGGCCGGGCTCTGCGCGGGCGGGCGCCCCGACGCGTACGGTGTGGCGGGCAGGTCTGTCTCGGCCCCCTCACCGGACAGTTCGGTGATGGTTTCCAGGCGCTGGGCGGGTTCGGTACGCGGTGACGTCGGCGAGGCGAGGGGGCGCGACACGCTGCCGAAGGTGACGGCCGAGACACGCCGACTGACGGGCTGCCGAACGATCTTCGGCAGGTAGGAGGCGATGTTGTCCGGGAGCAGGGTGCGTGGCAGGCTCGACGGGGAGACGTCTCGAGCCCTGCCCAGTCGTCCGGCCAGCTCGGCGGCCTTGCCGATGGCGATCCCCCGGGCGTCACGGCCCTCCTGGGTGAGGATCAGGGCGCCTTGGGCGTTTCGCTCGAACTCCGTGTACAGCTCGAACGCCACGCGGCGTATGGACTCCTGGCGCTGTGCCGCGATCTCCCGGACCAGGACGGGGTCCAACGTCCTGCCGTCGGGCCTCGGGAAGGGGTTGTAGAAATCGCTGATGATCTCGGCGTCTCGCAGAACCCCCTTGCGCATGGCGGTGGGAAGACCGTCGAGCACGGCGTCGATCTCGTCCATGCCGCGGTAGTCCGTGGGCTCGACGAGCTCGACGAGCACGCTGCGGCGCTGCTCGTCGGCGTTGGCGCCGGTGGTCAGCGGGTTACTGGCACGGCCCTTGGATTCGGCCAGGATGGAGATGTCGGCGGCCTCTGGTACGGGCAGACCCTTCGCTGCCTGCTCCGCCAGCGCCTGTGTGAGAACGGGCTTCAGCTCGTCGCGAGCCGCGTCCGCCCGCTCCTGTCCGGTCCGCTGCGCCCCCACCAAGGCGTTTCCGTAGCCAGTGATCTGAATGGCGGGCGGCTGTGAGCGATTGATCTGCCGCCACGCCGCTTCCCTGGCGGTCTTCTGGCTGAAACCCTTGAGCCTGCCTTTCGCCAGCGGGCTCAGAGTCTTACCGGCGAAGGGGAACTCCAGCTGGATCGAGCGGCCTTCAGGACCGTGCAGTCCGACGATCACCAAGGGGTTGGTCAGCTCGGAGATCAGACGCGGGTCCTCCATGCCCCGGGCGGTGGCCTCGAAGAAGGTCTCGCCAGGTCCACGGCCGTACATCCTGAAGTGCCACATGTCCGCGTTGCGGCCCAGGGTGTCACCGTTCAGTTTCTGCAGTGTCGTACCGGCCTGGGTCCGTGCCCTCTCCAGAGCGGCGATCCCCTGCGGGGTGCCGGCATCCGGCGAGACGAGGGCATCCCCGTAGCTCTTCAGCTGCTCGGCGAGGGTGCGGCGGGAAGCGATCTCCCGCTCGACACGGACGGCTTCCCTGAGTGCCCTAGCCGTATCGGTACCCTCGATGGCCTCGTTCAGCGTGGCGCGGTCGGCCTCGGGAAAGGCGCTCTGAAGCTCCGTCCGCATCCGCGCGATGGCGCTGTTGAGCTCGGCCGTCCTGTTCTGAGCCTGCTCCGCCTCCCTCGCCAGTCCGGCGAGCACATCAGCGATGTTCTCCCCATGGATGTCGTACAGGGCCTCGACCGCGTCGGCGACGTATTCCTTCAGGCCCGGGCCACGACGGTAGTTCTCCACAGTGATCTGGTGACTGCCGTCGTCGCTCGTGACGAGCACGGCGGCGAAGTGGTTGGCGGCCGCCCCGGAGAGGGTGACGGGCTCGGTACGCTTGCTGTAGTCCGTCTGGTACTCGCGTTCACCGGCCTTCCCGCCCACACCGATGCTCTGCGCGACATAGGACTCGCCGTCACGCGCCCAGGCGAACTCGTTGAGGCCGAGCGACAGGGACGCGCTACGCCGCTTGCGGACCGTCCACGACGTGGACGTCGTCTCGTTGAGGGCCTTTCCGTACTCCTCGCCCCGCCCCGGCTTGTTCCCGACGCCGACCCCCTTCACGGACTCGTCATAGGCCTTCTGGCGGGCCCACAGCGGATTGACCGTCTCCATCGGCTGCTGACCCTTGATGACCTCGAGCACCAGGTCGGCCAGTTCGTGGGAGCCCTTCGCCTCCACGCCCGAACCCGCGTTGGTCGGGAACTTCACGGCGGTCGGGGCGATGCCATCCGCGCGGGTCGCGGCCTGCTCGTTGCGCAGGACGAACTCCAGCGGCTGTCCTCCCAGCACCAAGGACGTGAAGTCGCGGGCGCCGTCGGACTCGAGCTGCGAGCGGCCCTTGGTGTCCGTGAAGTCCAGCGTCGCCATCGTGAGCACGCGCGGCGCGCCTTCGACCATGAGCTCGATTTGGTGCTGAGGGACGCGCATCAGCTTGGTCTTGCCCCCGAGCCGGGCGAGCGTCCGCTCGGTACGGTCGAGCACTTCCTCGGTCGCGTAGAACTCGCCCGGCTCGGCCGCAGCCGCGTTGACCGCCAGGGTGGCGTCCGCCGAGACGGCGAGCGGCGGTTTGGTGTCGTGGACGACCTCCCGGGCGAGAGAGATCGCCGGAAACGTGCCGGAGAGACCATCGCCCTGGGAGAAGACGCCCTGTGGTACGGGCTCACGCCGGGTGAAGGGCCGCAGAGGGGAGTGACCGGGCGGGGCCGAGAACAGTTCGTAGTCGGTCACGATGCGGCGGCCGGGCCACAGCGCCTGAAGCGGCTCCGGGTCGAGACCCGCGCGCGGGCGATACAGGGTCGTGGCTTCCCAATTCTGGTCTGCCAGGGCCGCGGTACTGGGCAGGACGCTGATCGGAGTGACCGGCAGCGGGCCGCCGGGAACCTCCCTGTGAGTGGGCTTCGCCGACAACTGGCCGTTGATCGCGAGCACCTCGCGATTCGAGGCGTCCGCCAGCAGCTGGCCTATGGGTTCCCTGCCGCGTACCAGCCTTCCCCTGTCGTCGTAGGTGACCTTATCGCTCCCGGAATCGCTCACCACCAGGACGATGGGCTGCGTCGGCCGCAGCCCGTACTCCTCCTCCAGAATCGTGGCGACCTCGGACATGGTGCTGAGCTTGTACTGCCCGTTGGTGAAGACCTTCAGGCGGTCTCCGTCCGCCTCGGCCTCCGCGTCCAAGAGAACCGGGTCCTCATGCAGCAGCCGGTCCATGCCCCGCCGCACGGCCGGCGAGGGGATCGCTTCACCGACGATGCGACGGTCCGCGGCGGCGCGCAGGGAGATGCCGCCGGCGAAGGCACCGGCCCGCACGACGACCGGGGCACGGCCCTTGCGCGGGGGCACCACCAGTGCGGAGGATTCCGTAGCCGGCCCGGGCATCGCATCCGTCCCGGCATCGGGCTCCGAGTGCTGCGCGAAGGCGGGGTCGGGGCTCCTGCGGCCGTAGAACTCGTATGCGCTCAGGGAGGATGCGGTGGAGAGATGCGACTGGCTGCGCTGGAGCGCTGTGGGCGATTCCGCCCGGACCGGAGGTTCCTCGATCCTGTCGTCGCCGCTGGTCGCCTCCTCGGCTGTCGTGACGGTGATGGTGGCGGATGAATCGTCCGCTCGGGGCGACGTGGTCTCCGGCAGGTCCTCCTGGTTCTCCTGGTCCTCTTGCACCGACTGCCGCACATTGTCCTGATCGGCGTAGAGGTCGAGCAGGGAGTCGAGCTCGGCATCGGACTCGTGTGTCACCGACGCGAGCCGCTGTGTGAACCGGTCAAGCAGGCTGCCCGGTTGCGCCTCGAACAGTCCGGCCTGGCGCGCCAGTTCACCCTCCTCGCGGAGAATGTCCAGCCAGACCTCTGCCAGACTCGTGTGCATGCCCCGGCCGGTGAGGTAGGCGCGGAGCCCGTTCATGTCGGCGGTGGGGAGCAGGCCCACGAATTCCGCGAGATCCGCCCGGTAGTCCGTGGACCGGTCGACCAGCAGCTGGTGCGTCGCGCTGATCGCATCGGGGTCGCCGAAGATCTGCTCGCCGTTGTAGAGGCGGGTCTCCAGCTCACGGACCTCCCGCGGTTGCGGGGCCTGGACCGGCTCCGCGTCCCGCGGGGCTGTCAGCGGGGCGGAGATGGACTGTTCGCCGGCCCGCGCCCCGTCGACCCGCTGATCGTCGCGCCCGGCGGCCGACCCGTACGCTCGCGGCTGCAGACCGCGCTCCTGGCCGTAGTCGCGCGCAAGCAGCTGAGCCGCCCGCGCGGGGAGGTGGTCAAGCTCTCTGTCGAGGTACAGGGCGTACTGGACGCGAAGTCGCTCCTCCCGCCGACCCGGGCGCTGCTGTACCGGGGTGCCGTCGCCGGTCATCTCCATGGGGTCGTAGTTGTACGTGTTCATGATTTCGGACGCCTGGTTCTCCCAGGTGTTCCGAACGTCCTCGGGCATCCGCCGGAACAGCGCCTCGATCACTTCCAGAGGCACGTCCCGCGCCGTGATCGCCGTCCTCGGCAGGGCTTCGCGCGGACGGTCGGTCTGCGTCGGTCCCACGACCTCCGGATTCGCGACCTCCGAATAGGAAGGAGGCGGGGTCGGCACATCGTCGAACGCCGGAAGGTCTCCGTAGCCTGCCAGATTGGGAAGAGCTTCCATGCGCTCCAGGCCCTGGGGAAACTCCCGCTCAATCTCGCCCACCCAGTCGCTCTGCCTCTGCGCCTGGGTCCAGTAGGAGGCCACGGTCGGGTGCATACCCCGGGCCGTGACGAAGGCGAGCAGCTCCTCCTGGATGGCGTGGTCCGGAATGCCGCGCGCGACGGAAGTGTCCACATCGGCGCGCAAGAGGTTGAGGGCGACGTGGTAGTCACGGGCGTACACCTCGGACGTGTCATACAACTGCTGGTGCCTGGTATCCGCGAGATAGAGATCCTCGGGCACCTCAATGCCGTGGTAGGCGTCCCATTCCAATGTGGACACGTACGCGTATGCGAGAGCATTGGGCGCCGCCAAACTCCGCGCGGCGTCGATGCTCCAGTGCTCGAACTCATCCCCGTCATCCGACGCCTCGTCCAGGACGTCGCCTTCACCGAGGTGGTGGTCCCAGGCGATTTCCGCGTCCCAGTGCGGGTCCTGCAGCAGGTTCGACCAGAACTGGCTTGTCCGGTGGTGAATCCCTAGGCCCTCTACGAACTGCCGGAACCGCGCCTCCACCTCCTCTTCGGGCCGTCCTTCCAAGTCGATCCTGAGCTGCCGGAATTGCCTCAGGTCCTCCGCGTACTCCGCCGATCCGTCGAACAGGGTCAGGTGCAGACGTTCCGCCTGCTCGGGGTCACCGAAAAGCCACTCCCCGAAGTACAAGCGCGCTGTCAGCTCCTCAACGGTGGCATTCTCCTGCGGAACCTCCCGTTCTGTCGGCTCGACCGTCTGCTCGGTCACCGACGGGCCGGCGACCACGGCTTGCGTCGACGGCTGCTCCGCCCCTGCCTCTTGCTCCGCCGGGGACCGCTGCTCCGCGTGCTGTTCGCTCTGCTGTTCAACTGGCCCGGGACGAGTGCTCCACACCTGGTTCGCGCCGAACTGGTGGTGGTACTCGCGGGCGTAGTACTGCGCCAGCGCGTCGGCGGCCGCACCGGGCGTCGGCGCGGTCCGTTCCAGGAACAGCGCGAGCTGGATGTGGTTCCAGTTCTCGACGAGCTGCTCCTGCACGGGGTAACGGGGCCGGATCTGAAGCGCCACCGGAACCCACTCCGGGAAGTGCTGGAGTATCAACCTCTCCGCTTCCTCGCGCAGTCGCCTGCCTTCCCACGGCGTCGAGACTTGCCTGAGGGTGGCTCTGACCTGTGCCGCCGAAGCCCCATGAGCTTCCTGAGCAAGCTCGGGCAGATCAGCGAGCGGGATACGCGCCGGAGCGGGATTCAGCTCCCTCTCGCCACCCTGATCGCTCATCACAGCGGGCTCGGGCGACTGAGGGTCCCGGGAGATCTGATGCTCGGGGACCCCTGGGTCGTAGGGCTTCAGCGCCGACCGGAAACCGTAGGGATGCTCGCTGGCATACAGCTGGGCGAGTTCGGTGGCTGCGGCCTCCGGAGTGGGTTCGTCCGCGCCCAGATGCAGTGCGTACTCGATTGCCGCCTGGCTATGTGCGAACTCCACCCTCCGCACCCGGTCGTCGAAGGGCAGCCAGGCCCCGGGCGGGAAGTGCTCCCGCATGAGCTGCCGCGCCCGCCCTTCCAGCCCCTGGCGAAGATCCGACGGCAGTTGGTCCAGCGTCAGGAACAGATCCATGAGAGCCATCTCCTCCACCTGGCGTGCCAGCGGTGAGAGGGTGACCTCCTCGCCCCCCTGCGTCTGGCTGGTGGCCTGCGCTTGCGTGGAGCTTTGGCCTGTTTCCTGTGTCTGCTCGGTCTCCTGGGGGCGGGTGCCGCCGAGCAGGCCCTCGGGCCGCTGGAGGCCGCGGTCGCGGCGGATCCGTTCGGCGATGTCCGTGGCCTGGCGCACGGCCGTGGCCTGGTGCGGGGCCGGGGCCGTGGCGGTGGCCGTCTGCTGGCCGGCGCTTGTCAGTGCCTGGGCCACGGCGACGACGGTCCAGTCCTTGAGGTGTGCGTACCGGCCGGGGTCGCCCGTCGTGTCGAGGAGGGTCGGGAAGTGGATGGTCTCGGCGACGATCTGTCGTGCGCGGAGCACCTGGCCGGGTGTGAGGTCGCGGTAGGGGCCCGCTTCGAACGCCAGGAGTGCTTCGGTGTCCACGACACGGGACAGCTCCTGGAGGGAGCGCAGGCTTTCGGGGGTCCTGTCGATGGCGAAGGACTCGGGCTCGGGCGCGGTGACGGGCTCGGGCACGGTGACGGGTTCGGGTGCGGGGGCGAAGTCCGCGAGGACCCGAGCGCGGTCTTCGGGCGTCTGAAGGGGGTTGAGGTCACGGGCCGTGTTCAGG